>JAODNA010000058.1 GCA_025465135.1 Frankiales bacterium
CGGGTCTAGTCGAGGACGCGCTCGCCCTTGCCGACGACGACGACGCCGCCCGGGGTGACGGTCAGGCCGCGCGCGCGGTCGGCGACGGGGTCGACGCCCAGCTCGACGCCGGCACCGATGATGACGTTCTTGTCCACGATGGCGTTCTGCACGACCGCGCCGCGCCCCACGTCGACGCCGTGCAGCAGCACGCTGCCGGTGACCTCGGCGCCGGAGTGGATGCGCACGCCAGGCGACAGGATGGACTTGCGCGAGATGCCACCCGAGACGATGACGCCCTGGCTGATGAGCGTGTCGACGGCAAAGCCGGTGCGGCCCGGCTCCTCCAGCACGAACTTCGCCGGCGGCAAAGCGGGCGAGGAGGTGAGGATCGGCCAACGGCGGTTGTAGAGGTTGAAGATCGGGTGCACCGACACCAGGTCCATGTGCGCGTCGTAGTAGGCGTCCAGCGTCCCGACGTCGCGCCAGTAGCCGCGGTCGCGGTCGGTCGCGCCTGGGATGTCGTTGTCCTTGAAGTCGTAGACCTGGGCCGCACCTTCGCCCACGAGCATCGGGATGATGTTGCCGCCCATGTCGTGCACGGAGCCCTCGTCGCCGGCGTCGACCTTCACGGCCTCGAGCAGCGCCTCGGTCGAGAACACGTAGTTGCCCATCGACGCGAAGACCTCGTCCGGCGAGTCCGGCAACCCCGGCGGGTCGGCCGGCTTCTCGAGGAACTGCTCGATGCGCCGGCCGTCTGCGGCGGTCTGGATCACGCCGAACTGGGACGCCTCCGACCGCGGCACCCGGATCCCCGCCACCGTCACCCCAGCACCGGAGGCGACGTGTTGCTCGACCATCTGCCGGGGGTCCATCCGGTAGACGTGGTCGGCACCGAAGACGACGACGTGCTCGGGCTGCTCGTCGTAGACGAGATTGAGCGACTGGTGGATCGCGTCGGCCGAGCCACGGAACCACTGCGGCCCGAGTCGCTGCTGCGCCGGCACCGGGGTCACGTAGTTTCCGAGCAGCGTCGACATGCGCCAGGTCGTCGTGATGTGCCGGTCGAGCGAGTGCGACTTGTACTGCGTCAGCACCACGATGCGCAGGTAGCCGGCGTTGACGAGGTTGGACAGCACGAAGTCGACGAGCCGGTAGATCCCGCCGAACGGCACGGCCGGCTTCGCGCGGTCTGCAGTCAGCGGTGAGAGCCGCTTCCCCTCGCCGCCCGCAAGCACGATCCCCAGGACGCGGGGCTCACGGGTGCTCATGGGGCGAGTCTGTCGCACTACGGTCGCGGGCATGCGCATCGGCTTGGTGACACGAGAATGGCCCCCGGACGTGTACGGCGGCGCCGGGGTCCACGTCGAGTACCTCGCGCGCGAGCTCCGCCGCCTCGTCGACGTCGACGTGCACTGCTTCGGCGGCCCGCGCGCGGATGCCACCGGTCACGAGGCCGATCCGCAGCTCGTCGGTGCCAACGCCGCCCTGCAGACCCTGTCCGTCGACCTTCGCATGACCCCTGCCCTGGACAGCTGCGATCTCGTGCACTCGCACACCTGGTACGCCAACCTTGCCGGGCATCTGGGCAAGCTCCTGCACGGGATACCCCACGTCATGACGTGCCACTCCCTCGAGCCGCTGCGGCCGTGGAAGGCCGAGCAGCTCGGCGGCGGCTACCGGCTCTCCTCCTGGGCGGAGCAGACCGCGGTCGAAGCGGCGGACGCCGTGGTCGCCGTGAGCGCAGGTATGGCGCGGGACGTCGTCGCGGCCTATCCCGAGCTCGATCCGGCGAGGGTCCACGTCGTGCACAACGGGATCGATGCCGACGAATACCGCCCGGTCGAGGGGACCGATGTCCTCGAGCGGCACGGCGTGGACCCCGCGACGCCGTACGCCCTCTTCGTCGGCCGCATCACCCGCCAGAAGGGCCTGTCGCACCTGTTGCGCGCCGCACGTGACCTGCCGGGGCAGCTGGTGCTCTGCGCCGGCGCCCCGGACACCCCCGAGATCGCCGCCGAGGCACGTGAGCTCGTCGCCGGGCTGCAGCGCACCCGCGATGGCGTCGTCTGGATCCAGGAGATGCTGCCGCGTCAGGACGTCGTGCAGCTGCTGTCGCACGCCACCGTCTTCGTCTGCCCGTCCGTCTACGAGCCGCTCGGCATCGTCAACCTCGAGGCGATGGCCTGCGGGACCGCTGTGGTGGCGTCGGCCGTCGGCGGCATCCCCGAGGTCGTCGACGACGGGACGACGGGCATCCTGGTGCCGTACGACGATCGCGATCCGGCCGGGTTCGAGGTCGGGCTGTCGTCCCGCGTCGGCGAGCTGCTGAGCGACCCGGCGCGGGCCGCGGCGATGGGAACGGCCGGTCGGGCGCGTGCCGTGGACCAGTTCGGCTGGGCCGCGATCGCCGCCCGGACGGTGGAGCTCTACGCGTCCGTGCTCGCGGGCTGATCCGCGTCCGGGCGCCGACTGTGGTGTGCTGATCATCGGAGGGCGACCTGGACGCGCAGGGTGATCTTGTTGACTTCGGGCTCGGCGACATGGTGCGCCTGGCCGGGTCCTTGCGCGACCTCGCCGTCGGCAGCACGAGCATCGTGGAGTTCGCCACGAGGGTCTGCACGCATCTGCACGAGCACCTCGTCGACCCGGACGGCACCCGGCAGACCGTGCTCGTCCGGTTCTACGGCACGCTGCCCTACGCCGCGCTGCCGGCGGAGGAGCAGGAGTTCGCGACCCGGACCTGGGGTCGTCCCGGCGACGACGCCACCTGCCTGACCCTCCTCGGGACCGTCGGTACCGAGGCCGACTGGAACGACCGGCGGCTGTCGCGCGGCCACCGCGTCATCCCGCTGACCGACGCCCACCAGGTCGAGGGCCTGCCCATGGTGGCGGCACTCCTGGGGCAGCTCGGCATCGACATCGAGAGCCTCGTGTCGGCCTCGGCCCACCTGCTGCACGACGGCAGCGCCGAGCCGTACGGCGTCTTCCACGTGCCGAACGCGACCGGCAGCCCGGTCATCCCTGGCCAGGACTTCGTCGCCGATCACAGGGTGGGATCGGTCCTCGGATTCGGCGGCGCGCTGCCGACCGGCGAGGTCTACGCCGTCGTGATGTTCACGCGCGTCCTGGTGCCTCGCGAAACGGCACAGCTGTTCGAGAACGTCGCGCTGAGCACCAGCCTCGCGGCCCTCGACATGCTCGCGACGCCGATCTTCCCGACGGATGCGACAGCGCGCGTTCCGGCTCGGCCGCTGTCCGACCTCGATCGCAGCCGGTCTCGCGAGTCGATGCTCGACGCCCTGCTCGAGGTGCACGAACGGGTGGCGGTGTCGGAGTCCGACACGGCCCGGCGCGCGCTCGACCGGGCCAGGCACGAGGCCGAGCGCTACGGCCAGCTCGCCCGGACCCTGCAGGCCAGCCTCATCCCACCGGAGCTCCCGACCTTCCACGGCGCGCAGACCGGCGCGTTCTACCGCCCCGCCGGCGACGGCAGCGAGGTCGGAGGCGACTTCTACGACCTGTTCCCGATCCGCGACGCGGTCTGGGGCTTCGTCCTGGGCGACGTGAGCGGCAAGGGAGCGGGAGCGGCGGCGCTGACTGCGCTGGCCCGCTACACCGTGCGCGCGGCGGCCTTCCACGCCGACTCCGGAGTCGACGTCCTGGCCGAGCTGGACGAGGCGCTGCACCGCCACGAGGCCGACGAGCGCTACCTGACCGCGCTGTTCGCCGAGGTGACACCGATCGACGGGACCCTGCAGGTCGACCTGACGCTCGGCGGCCACCCGAGCCCCTTGCTGCTGCGCCGCGACGGCAGCGTCGAGGCCGTGGGCGAGCCCGGCTCGGTCCTCGGGTTGCTGCCCGACCCGAGCTTCCGCGAGACCCGGTGCGTCCTCCAGGCAGGCGACGCCCTGATCGCCTTCACCGACGGTGTCACCGAAGCACGCCGAGGCAGTGAGCAGTACGGCGAGGAGCGGCTGCGGTCGCTGCTGGAGGACTGCGCCGGTCTGTCCGCGGACGAGATCGCGGCCGGTGTCGGTGATGCCGTGCTGCGCTTCCAGGGCGAGCACGCCCACGACGACACGGCCCTTGTCGTCCTGCGCTGCACCTAGCCCATCGGGTCGGCATCGGCGTCGGCCGAAACGAGGACGTCATGCAGAGCCTCGAACACCGCAGGTGCCGCTGCAACGACCAGGTCGTGCGACGGAGGTCGGCCTCGCAGCCCCTCGACGCGCGCCCCGGCTTCACTGGCGATCAGAGTCCCGGCCGACAGGTCCCAGGGCGACAGCCCCTGCTCGTAGTAGGCATCCACCCGACCGGCGGCGACCCCGCAGAGGTCGAGTGCACCCGCACCGAGGCGCCGGATGTCGCGGACCTTGGGGAGCAGCCCCGGCAGGATCCGTGCCTGCGCCGCTCGTCGCACCTCGTCGTACCCGAAGCCCGTCGCGACGAGCGACTGGGCCAAGCTCGTCGCCCCGGAGCACTGCAGAGGGACGCCGTTGAGGGTGGAGCCCCGACCGCGCACGGCCTGCCACAGCTCGTCCTTCGACGGGTCGAAGACGACACCGACAAGAGTGCCGACGCTGTCCTCGATTCCGATGGAGACGGCCCACTGCGGGATGCCGTAGAGGTAGTTGACCGTGCCGTCGATGGGGTCGACGACCCACCGCAGCCCGCTCGTCCCGAGGTCGCTCGCGCCTTCCTCACCCAGCAGCCCGTCGTCCGGACGTGCAGTGCGAATCCCGTCGGCCAGGAGCCGCTCGACGGCCTTGTCCGCGGCCGTGACGACGTCGGTCGGGCTGCTCTTCGTCGGCAGGGTCTCGACACCGTCGCGCATCTCGAGGGCGAGGGCGCCCGCCCGCCGGGCGAGGTCCGTCGCGAGGTCCAACAGCTGGGTCACACGGACAGTCTTACGGCTGCGCCGCCACAAGCAGCGCGTCGGTCGGCAGCCCGGTCACAGGAACCCCGCGTACCTCGCCCGACCAGCGCACGTAGACGGCCAGTTGCTTCTTGTAGTCCACAGCGGTCATGTAGAGCACCGCCCGCGACCCCCCGCTCACGTCGACGACGTCACGTCCTGGGCGCGGGGTGGCGAACACCCCGAGGACCGACCCGTCGGACAGACGAAGCCTCACGGCCCGCCCAGGCGCCCGATGAGCGGAGCCTGAGCAGCACGCCAGGTCCCGCTCGACTGCGACGACCACTCCCGCCCCCAGCGCTGCTGCCTGCTCGAAGTGGGCGTAGCCCGAGCCAGAGGCAGGATGGAGGCAGCGACCGAAGCCGATGCCCTCGTGCCCGCGAGGGTGATCGAGATCGACGACGCAGAGCCCCCGGCCCTCGTCGTCCTGGCCCTCGCTGGTCGCGCCGAGCGTGCGCGGTCCCAGCCAGTCGAGCTGCGTGAGGGATTCCAACGCTGGTGCGCCGGGGGGATAACCAGGGGCGTACTTCTCCCGGGTCCGCACGGTCGCGGCGTCAGCGGCGAGGTCTGCGACCAGCAGGGTCTGGTTCTCATTGCCGCCGTTGTCGGTCCAGGCCAGCGCACGTCCGTCCTGGCGGACCCCGACGGCATCGCCGGCGTCACGCGCCACGACGCGGCCCTCTGTGGCGCCCGGCCCGTAGCAGCGAAGCTCGTGCGGCGCGCCCGTGTCCTCAGGCTGCTCGCGCCAGACGGCACACGCCGTTGGAGACCCGCCGCCAGAGAGCGAGACCGCAGTGACGACCTTCTTCGCGGGGCCCTCGAGTCGGCGCAGCAGCACGGCGTCGTGACCGCCAGGCGCGACGGCGTACAGGGCCAGCCCGCCGCGGCTATCCCCCACAGCCACGACCAGCGGCGCGGCCGCGGCCGACGGAGTAGCGGCCGCCACCGGGCTCGTGGCCGCGGCGGCGGCCAGCGGGCTTGGCGTCGTACTGCCCCCTGTGGACCTGGGCTGGCCGCTGCTCCCCGACGTACACGCCGTCAGGGCGAGCAGGAGGCAGAGGATGATCCGGATCGGCACCGCGGCACGGTAGCCGCCCCGCGGGCACCCCGTGTGGCACGCCGGGGTCGGCATGGAGTAGAACGACGTTCGGTTTCGGTCCGACCCCGAGGCCCGACCGCGAAGAGGAGCACCCGTGGACCTGGCGTACACCGAGGCAGACGAGGAGTTCCGCAAGGAGCTCCGCACCTGGCTGGACGCGAACCTCCCGCAGGAGATGCGACGGCCCGAGTTCTGGGCCGACAAGTCCGACGCCGAGCAGTTCAAGATCCGGCGCGACTGGGAGGCCGACAAGGCCAAGGCCGGCTTCGCGGGCATCCAGTGGCCGACCGAGTACGGCGGCCGCGGCGGCACTCCGGGCATGAAGGCGATCTACGACCGCGAGATGGCGCTGGCCAGTGCGCCGACGACCGTCAACCCGCTCGGCCTCGCGTTCCTGGCGCCCACGGTGATGCACCTCGGCACCGAGGAGCAGAAGAAGACGATCATCCCCGAGCTCCTGCACAACAAGACGATCTGGTGCCAGGGCTTCTCCGAGCCCGGCGCCGGCTCCGACCTCGCGGCGCTGCAGATGAAGGCCGAGAAGCAGGGCGAGGAGTACGTCGTCAACGGCCAGAAGATCTGGACGACCAACGCGATGCACGGCGACAAGATCTTCACCCTCGCCCGCACCGGTCCCTCGGAGGGCAGCCGGCACGCCGGCATCTCGATGCTGCTGATCGACATGAAGCAGCCAGGCGTCGAGGCGCGGCCGCTCAAGCAGATGAGCGGTGCGAGCGAGTTCGGCGAGGTCTTCTTCACTGACGCGACCTGTCCGGTGACCGAGGTGCTCGGCGGCGAGGGCAACGGCTGGCAGACCGCGATGCTGCTGCTGTCGTTCGAGCGCGGGTCGTCGGCGATCGGGCAGTACACCGAGTTCCGCAAGATGTGGGACGAGGTGGCACGCGCCGCGCAGAAGACCGACCGCGACGGATCACCCGCCGCGCAGGACCCGGTGCTGCGGCAGAAGCTCGCCGAGCAGCTCGTCGACCTCGAGTGCCTGAAGTACCACTCCTGGCACATCCTCACGTCGACCTCGAAGGGCAAGGACCTCGGTTTCGAGGCGTCGATGACGAAGCTCATGTGGTCCGAGACCTTCCGCAACCTGTCCGACGTCTACAGCGACGTCGTCGGTCCGGCCTTCCAGGTCGCCGGCCAGCCCGGCGTATCCCGGCAGGAGCTCACGACCATGGCCCTCTGGTCGCGTTCCTGCACCATCTGGGGCGGCTCGTCCCAGGTCCAGCGCACGATCGTCGCCGAGCGCGTGCTCGGCCTCCCGAGGTAGGACGACATGGACTTCGCTCTCACCGACGAGCAGCGCGCGCTGGACGACGCTGTCCGCTCCTACCTGCGCGACCGCTTCGGCCCCAGCCAGGTCCGGGCGGTCTACGAGGACCCCGCAGGCGATGGCGACCCGGCCGAGCTCTGGAAGGCCGTGGGCGAGCAGGGCTGGCTGGCCGTGCTCGTGCCCGAGGAGTACGACGGCATGGGTCTCGGGCTCCTCGACGCCTCGGTCATCGCGCGTGCCTTCGGAGCGGGGACGGTGCCAGGGCCGTGGCTCGGCACGGTGCTCGCGGCGGAGGCGGTGCGGCTCGCCGGCTCACCCGACCAGCACAAGTCGTGGCTGCCGCGGCTCGCCTCCGGTGAGCTGCGCGGCGCGGTCGCGCTGCACCGCCCCGGCTCCTCCCCTGTCCCGGCCAACGCCCCGGCCACGGCCGGCGCCGGCAAGCTGTCCGGTCAGCTCCAGCTGGTGGAGTACGCCGGCGGCGCCGACATCCTCGTCGTGGCAGCAGCCGACGGGATCTACCTCGTCGATCCGAAGGCGACGGGCGTCTCGCTGACCCGCTGCGAGTCCCTGGACCGGACGACGCGCACCTGGACCGTCGACCTCGACGGGGTCACCGGCGAGAAGCTCGAGGCGTCCACACCCGATGTCCTGCAGGACCTGATCGACCGCGCCGCCGTTCTGGTCGCCAGCGATCTCGTCGGCATCGCGCGCAAGGCGCTCACCGAGACGGTGGAGTACGACAAGACGCGCGTGCAGTTCGGCAAGCCGGTCGGGTCGTTCCAGGCCATCAAGCACGACCTCGCCGACCTGCACGTGATGGTGACGATGGCCGAGCACGCAACGACCTACGCCGCCTACGCCGTCGATGCCGACCTTCCCGACAAGGCGCTCGCCGTGTCGATCGCGAAGTCGAAGGCGGCCGACACGGCGCGCAAGGCGACGAGCGACATGATCCAGTACCACGGCGGCATCGGCTACACGTGGGAGCACGACGCGCATTTCTACTTCAAGCGGGCAAAGCGGCTGGAGTACGCGTACGGCGACGCAGCCCAGCACCGCGAGCGGATCGCATCGGTGCTGCTCGACGGCGCCGTCGACCAGGGGCACCTGCAGACCGACGGCAGTGAGATGTCCGTCGGATGAGCAAGACCGCGCTCATTACGGGAGGGGCTTCCGGCTTTGGGGCCGAGGTTGCCCGTCAGCTCGCGCGGCGCGGCGACGACGTCGTACTGCTCGACGTCAACGACGACGACGGCAAGCGCATCGCCGACGAGCTCGGCGGCACGTTCCTGCACTGCGACGTCAGCGACTACGACGAGGTCTTGGCGACGACCGCCGAGGCGGAGAAGGCGTACGGCGGGATCGACCTGTTCTTCCTCAACGCCGGCATCGCGACCGGGTGTGGCGTCGACGAGGACTTCGACCTCGCGACGTACCGCCGCGCCATGGGCATCAACGTCGACGGTGTCGTCTACGGCGTGCACGCAGCACTGCCCGTGCTGCGCCGTCGCGGTGGCGGCGCGATCGTCTGCACCGCGTCGATGGCCGGGCTGACGGCGGTGCCCTTCGACCCGATCTACGGCGCCAACAAGCACGCCGTCGTCGGGCTGGTGCGCGGCATGGGACCGGCGCTGGCGCCGCAGAACATCACGATCAACGCGTTCTGCCCGGGCTTCGCCGAGACGAAGATCATCGGACCGATCAAGGAGATCCTGCAGCAGAGCGGCGTGCCGATCATCCCGGTCGAGACTGCCGGCGAGGCGGTGCTGAAGGCCTTCGACGACGGCGAGACGGGGCAGGCCTACCTGCTGCAGGCCGGCCTGGAGCCGATGCTCTACAACTTCCGCGGCATCCCCGGCCCGAAGAACCCTGACGGCTCCCCCGCGACCCCAGCCGAGCCAACCGGCATCCCGGCGACCCCCGGCGCAGCGGAGCCCCCACCCGCTTAGCCCCGCCCCGCCGCGTCAGTGGCGGACGAGGGAGGACGTCGTCAGCTCGCCGATGCTCGCGTGCCCGGACAGCCCGAGCTGCAGGTCGAGGTCCGCGAGGAAGGTGCGGAGCACGTGCCGCACCCCCGCCTCGCCGCCCAGCGCCAGCCCGTAGACGTAGGACCGCGCCAGCAGGACGGCCGACGCCCCGAGAGCCAGCGCCTTCACCGCGTCGGCACCCGTCCGGACACCGCTGTCGAACAGCACGGGAAGGTCGCCGGCCGCTTCGACGACACCCGGGAGAGCGTCGAGCGAGCCGACAGCGCCGTCGACCTGACGACCGCCGTGGTTGCTGCAGATGATCCCGGCGGCCCCGACGTCGACGGCCCGTCGGGCGTCGTCGGGGTGCTGGACGCCCTTGATGACGATCGGCAGCGTCGTCTGCTCGCGCAACCAGGCGACGTCGTCCCAGGTGAGCTCCGGGTTGGCGAACTGGCCTGACCAGTAGAGGACCGCCGCTCCCAGGTCCTCCTCGGGGGTCTTCTCCAGCGCCGACCGGAAGACGGGGTCGGAGACGTACTGCGCGATGCCCTGTCCCTTCAGGAAGGGCAGGTACGCCGCGTCGAGGTCGCGTGGCCGCCACGCCAGCTGCCAGGTGTCGACGGTGAAGACCACGGCCTCGTAGCCGGCCTTCTCGGCCCGCTGGACGAACGACGCGGCCAGCTCGCGGCTCTTCGGCCAGTAGAGCTGGTACCACCGCGGACCGCCGACCTCCGCGACCTCCTCCATCGACGTCGTGGCGGCGGTCGACAGGATCATCGGCACGCCCAGCGCGGCGGCTGCACGTGCCACCGCGAGCTCCTTGTCGGGATGCACGATCTCCAGCACGCCGACGGGGCCGAGCATCACGGGCGCCGGCATCGGCGTCCCGAGGATCGTGGTCGACAGGTCGCGCTGGGCCGGGATGCCGCGCAGCATCCGCGGCAGGATCCGCCACCGGTCGAAGGCCTCGCGGTTGGCCCGCATCGTCTCCTCGCCGCCCGCGCCGCCGCCGACGTACCCCCGTGCCTCGGGGGTCATCGCCGCGTAGGCCGCCGCCTCCAGGTCGCGCCACCCCACCGGGAAGGCCGGTGTCTGGTCGGCCAGGCCGTTGAGGTAGACCTCGTGCTGGTAGTCCGCGAAGTTCGCCATGCGCCGAACCCTAGGGCGCCCGCCACGGGACTGACGAGGAGTGCACATGAAGGCCTGGCAGGTGCAGGAGCTCGGCGAGCCGCAGGACGTCCTGCGCTGGGTCGACGTCGCCGAGCCCGCGGCCGGTCCGGGCCTGCTCGAGGTGCGGGTCGACGCGGTCGCCCTGAACTTCCCCGACGTGCTGCTGTGCCGGGGGATGTACCAGGAGAAGCCGCCGCTGCCGTTCACCCCAGGCCTGGAGATCTGCGGCACGGTCCTGTCCGGCCCGCGAGAGGGCGAGCGGGTGATCGGCGGCCCGGGCCTGCCGCACGGGGGCCTCGCCGAGCGGGTCGTGCTCGCCGAGACCAACGCCCTGCAGGTGCCCGACTCCATGCCCCCGGCGAAGGCGGCCGGGTTGCTCATCACGTACCAGACCGGCTACGTCGGGCTGCACCGCCGGGCTGCGCTGAAGCCCGGCGAGACGCTGCTCGTGCACGCCGGCGCAGGTGGAGTCGGTACGGCGGCCATCCAGCTCGGCCGTGCGGCCGGCGCACGCGTCATCGCCACCGCCGGTGGCCCGGAGAAGGTCCAGGTGTGCAAGGACCTCGGGGCCGACGTCGTCATCGACTACAACGCGGACGACTTCGTCGCGATCGTCAAGGACGTGACCGAGGGCCGCGGCGCCGACGTCATCTACGACTCGGTCGGTGGTGACGTCTTCGACAAGAGCCGCAAGTGCATCGCCTTCGAGGGGCGCCTGCTCGTCGTCGGCTTCGCCGGCGGCCGGATCGCGGACGCGCCGACCAACCACGCGCTCGTGAAGAACTACTCGATCGTCGGGCTGCACTGGGGGCTGTACCGGAAGATGGACCCGGGTGTGATCTCGACCACGCACGCAGCTCTGGTCGAGCTGTGGCAATCCGGGCAGATCGACCCGCTCGTCGGTGCCGAGCTGCCGCTCGCCGACGCCCCGCAGGCGCTGGCCCGCCTCGCGGACCGCGGCACCATCGGGAAGGTCGTCCTGCTGCCGTAGCAGGGATTTCCCGGCGTTTCACGAACCCTGGAGCACCCAGCTGCCCCCGGAGTTGCCCGATGTCCGCTCGTCGTACCGCCGTCGCTGTCGCCGTCCTCGGCCTGTCGCTGGCCACCGCCCTTCCGTCGCACGCCCAGCCCGGCCACGGCAAGGGTCACGCGTATGGCCGCGACAAGCACGGCGCCGCGAGCAACCCCTGCGTCGGTGACCCGCGTGAGATCAAGACGCTGACCTACGGCGTCAAGGGCCAGACCGCGCAGGCGCTCTACGCGCTGCCGAGCGGCACCCCCAAGGGCATCGTCGTCTTCGACCACGGATACGGGCACACGATGTACAGCTGGTCCGCGCACATCGCGCGCACCGCTGCCACCCTCGGCGTCATCGCCATCGCACCCGACTACCGCGGGCAGGTCGACAGCCCCGCGGCCAAGCCCGGCGGGCTCCCGTCGAGCCGCGGCTGGCAGGTCGCCGAGGGCGCGGCGGACTCGATCGCCGCCGTCCAGCTGTTCGACGGCCTGTGCGGTCACAACGGGAGCAACGTCGTCTACGGCGTCAGCATGGGCGGCAACACCAGCGGGCTCGTGGTCGCGAGCAAGCCCAAGGACGCCAAGGGCAAGCCGCTGTTCGACTACTGGGTCGCCGTCGAGCCGGCCGTCAACGTCACCGAGACCTACCAGGGAGCGCGCGCGCTCGCAGGCGTCAACGAGTTCGCCGCCCACGCGCAGGCCGACATCGAGAAGGAGATGGGCGGCTCGTTCGAGTCGCAGCCGTCCGTCTACGCCGACCGCACCGTGGTCAACCGCACCCAGGACATCGCGGCAAGCGGCATCAAGGGCGTCGTCATCGCACACGGTGTCGTCGACGGGCTCGTCACGCACGACGAGAGCCGGCAGCTGCAGGCACTGCTGCGCGCGCAGAGCATCCCCGTCGACATGGCGGCGTTCCTGACGCACAGCAAGAACAGCGAGGCCGGCACCACCCTCGACGGCTACGCCCCGGTGCCGCACGACTCACCGTTCGCCGGTCACGCGAGCGAGACCAGCACGACGCAGGATGTCGGTGTCGCGGGGTTCGCCGCGCTGGCCAACCTCTACAAGGGGCACGCGCCCGACTGCACCGAGACGCTGTACGACGGGACCGTCGACGCCGAGCTCTACTCGGTGACCACCCACCAGGGCTGCTGACGGGATAGGTCAAGATCGAGGGCGTGACCACCGCCCTCGTCCTCGGCGCGGGCGGCCTCACCGGCCAGGCGTTCCACCTCGGCGTGCTCACGGCCCTGTGCGACGCCTCCGGCTTCGACGGCCGCGCCGCGGACGTCGTCGTCGGCACCTCCGCCGGCTCGCTGGTCGCGGCCGCCCTGACCGCCGGCTTCACCGCGGAGGACCAGGCCGCGATGCTGCACGGGGAGGCACCGTCCGCCCAGGCGCGCGACCGCCTCAAGGCGCTGCAGGCCCAGTCGAGCAGCCTCCCTCAGCTCGAGCAGGAGGCGGGTGCGGTCCGTCGCGGCTCCCTCGCGCCCGGGGTCCTGCTGGCCGCGGCCCGGCGGCCATGGGCGGTGCGACCCGGTGCGGTCGTGTCGGGCCTGATCCCCGCCGGTCGCAACACGACCCACGGCATCAGCCGCGGCATCTCCCACCTGCACGGCCAGGACTGGCCCGGCACCCGGCTGCGGGTCTGCGCAGTGCGGGCTCGCGATGCCCGGCGCGTGGTCTTCGGTACGCCGAGCGCGCCCAAGGTGGACGTCGGCACGGCGGTCGCCGCCTCGTGCGCGATCCCCGGCTACTTCTCGCCCGTGTTCATCGAGGGGCAGCCGTACGTCGACGGCGGCGCGCACTCCCCCACCAACGCCGACGTCGTGCGACGCGACGAGCCGAGCCTGGTCGTCATCTCCTCGCCGATGTCGTTCGGCCCCGGCGGTGGGACCCGGTCACCCGACGCGCTGATCCGGCTGGCAGTGCGGCGCTACCTCGCGCGGGAGGTGCGGCTGCTCCGTCGTCAGGGCGCCACGGTCGTGGTGTTCCAGCCATCAGCCCATGACCTCGCGGCGATGGGCGTCAACCCGATGAAGCTCGTGCGCGGCCCGGACATCGTGGAAACAGCTGCGACGACGGTGCGCTCGCGCCTGAAGGCGCGACCCGAGCTGCTGGAGCAGCTGCGTCAGCGGTAACGGGCCGCCAGGCCGAGGACTTCCTTCACGTACCAGTCGGCGTGGTTGTAGCTGAAGATCGCGTCGTAGAGGCCCTGCTGGCCGTTGGCCGCGCCGGCCCGGCACAGGTAGAGCGCGGCAGCGGGGACGGCGTCGTACGGGTTCATGATGTCGGCCTTGCCGTCGCCGTCGCCGTCGACGCCGGAGTAGGCCCACGTCGCGGGCATGAACTGCATCGGGCCGAGAGCGCCGGCGCTCGACGGGCCGACGTTGCGTCCGTGGCCGCTCTCGACCTGCCCGATCGCGGCCAGCACCTGCCACGGAAGACCAGGGCAGTAGCGCGCCGATTCGATGTAGAGCTCGCGGTAGGTGCTGGCCTTGCGGTGAACCGTGATCTCCTGCGGCCGCAGCACGTCGATGGAGGCGGCGGCACCCACCGCGTCGCGGACGGCCGTCTGCAGCCGGCTGATCGAGCGGTCGGGGGCGTTGAGCAGCACACCGCTTGCCGGCACCACCCCGAAGGCGCGCGCGGTCAAGCGCGAGGTGACGACGTCGACGCCGGGAACGCCAAAAGCGGCGACAGCGCCGATCCGCTGGTCGAGCCGGCGCAAGCCCTGCACTGCGACGGTGCCACCGAGCGTGAGGTGACGCACGTGCAGGACGCCGTACGACGGCGCGAGCTCGCCCCGCGCGACGGTCTGCCACAGCGGGTCCGACGTCGCCGTCTCGCGCGGCGTGAACTGCCGGAACTGCGACGGGTCGACGCCGGCGATGCGCAGGCCCTTGCCGGTGGCCAGGTGAACCGTCCCGATGTCGAGGACGGTGACGCCCTGCATCCCGCGAATCGCACGCAACCTCGTCAGCTGCTTCGCCGTCAGCGGTCGCCGTACGGTCACGAGCAGGTCAGGGGTCCGCAGGGTCCTGAGCGGCGCGACCCGGGGGACGACGGTCGGCAGCGTGCGGGAGCGGCTCGCAGCGACCTGGACCGCCGGCGGGGCCACAGCCGCGTGCGGCGTCGACCGGTGCGCGGAGGCTGCCGGGTGCAGGACGACGGCGGCGGTCGCGCCGGCGCCGGCCGTCAGGGCAAGGGCGAGCGCAGCAGCTGTCCGGCGTAGCCGCATGCCGCGCTCCTCTCCTCTGTCGGTCAGTGCGACGATCCGCGGGTGACGCCGATCCGGATCGCCAACTGCTCGGGCTTCTACGGCGATCGCTTCTCGGCCCTGCGCGAGGTCGTCACGGGCGGGCCCGTCGATGTCGTCACCGGCGACTACCTGGCCGAGCTCACCCTGCTGATCTTGTTTCGCTCTCGGGCGAAGGATCCCTCCCGGGGCTACGCCACAACCTTCCTGCGCCAGCTCGAGGAGGTCCTCGGCGAGGTCGCCGACCGCGGGATCTCGGTCGTCGTCAACGCCGGTGGACTTGCCCCGGCAGCCTGCGCCGACGCCGTGCGGGACCTGGCAGAGCGGCTGGGTGTCACGCTGCCGGTCGCGCACGTCGAAGGTGACGACCTCATGCCCAAGATCGACTCACTCCATGCGGACCTGTCGAACCTGGACACCGGCGAGCCGCTGGGCCACCGCACTCCCCTGACGGCCAACGCCTACCTCGGCGCCTGGGGCATCGCGCGGGCGCTTGACGAGGGCGCGCGGATCGTCGTCACCGGTCGCGTCACGGACGCCTCCCTCGTGGTGGGCCCGGCGGCGTCACGCTTCGGCTGGGCGCGGGACGACTGGGACCGGCTGGCGGGGGCCGTCGTCGCCGGCCACATCCTCGAGTGCGGCGCCCAGGCGACCGGCGGCAACTACTCGTTCGTCAGCGAGGACGTGGCCGACCCGATCCACCCGGGCTTCCCGGTCGCGGAGCTGTACGACGACGGCAGCAGCGTCATCACCAAGCACCCCGGCACCGGTGGCGCCGTGACCGTGGGCACCGTGACAGCGCAGCTGCTCTACGAGATCGCCAGTCCTCTGTACGCCGGACCGGACGTCGTCACGCGCTTCGACACGATCTCGCTCGAGCAGGACGGCTCGGATCGCGTGCGCGTGACCGGCGTCCGCGGCGAGCCGCCGTCCGGGTCCATCAAGGTCGCACTCAACATGCTCGGCGGTCTGCGCAACAAGATGGAGCTCGTCCTCACGGGCCTCGACATCGAGGCAAAGGCAGAGCTCGCCCTCGAAGGCCTGCGCGACGCGTACCCGCATCCCTTCGAGCACCGACTGGTCCGGCTCGACCAGCAGGACGCACCGACCAACGAGCAGGCCGCGGCGTTGTTGAAGCTCACGGTGCGCGGTGACGACCCAAAGGTGCTCGGACGCGCGTTCAGCAACGCCGCGGTCGAGCTGGCACTGGCGAGCTATCCAGGCTTCACGCTGACCTCGCCCCCCGGCGACGCGACGCCGTACGGCATCTACTGGCCCGCGCTCGTCCCGGCCGAACACGTCGAGCAGGTCGTCGTCCACGCGGACGGCCGTCGCGAGGTCATCCCGCACACGCCACCCACCCCACACCCGGCGCCCTCCCCCCAAACGATCACTGCCGACTCGCTCGCTCAGCCGCGTCCCGCTTCCGGCAGTGATCCACTTGGGGTGGTGCGGAGGATGCCGCTGGGGACGCTGATCGGCGCTCGGTCGGGCGACAAGGGCGGCAACGCCAACGTCGGCTTCTGGGCGCGCACGGACGACGCCGCGGACTGGCTGCAGGGCTGGCTCGACGAGAAGGCCTTTCGCGCTCTCCTCCCCGAGGCCGACGAGCTCCACGTCGACGTCTTCCCGCTGCCGAACCTGCGCGCCGTCAACGTCGTCGTGCACGGCCTGCTTGGTGAAGGCGTAGCGGCGTCGACGCGGTTCGACCCGCAGGCGAAGGGACTCGGCGAGTACCTGCGGTCGCGCCTCGTCGACATCCCGGTGACGCTGCTGCCGTGAAGGACGTCTGGGACGTCCTCGTGGTCGGTGCCGGGCCCGCCGGAGCCGCAGCAGCAGGCGAGGCTGCGCACTCCGGCGCCCGCACCCTTCTCCTCGAACGCGCAGCCATCCCGCGCTACAAGCGCTGCGGCGGCGGGCTCATCGGGCTCTCGCAGCAGGCGATCGCGGACGCCGGCGTCGACGCGTCCACCCTGCTGCGCGATGACGTCGGTCGCGTGACCTTCACCTCTGCCGGCCGGCGCCGCTTCACCCGCGAGACCGACGCCTTTCTCCCGATGGTGATGCGCGCCGAGCTCGACGCAGAGCTCGTCCGGCAAGCGGCGGACGCAGGTGCCGAGGTCCGCACCGGCACCACGGTCGGTGCGTACGCCGAGGAGGACGGTGTCGTCACCGTGTCCACACCTGACGGCCCCGTGTGGGCGCGGGCCGTCGTGGGTGCGGACGGCAGCCAAGGCCGATGTGCGGCGTACGTCGGGGTCACGCACGAGCACGTCGACATCGGGCTGGAAGCCGAGCTGCCGGCACCTGCAGGCAGCAACTGGGCCGGTCACGTGCTGCTCGACTGGGGCCCGGTGCCGGGTTCGTACGGATGGGTGTTCCCGAAGGGCGACGTGCTCACCGTCGGGGTCATCGGCGACCGCGATGCGGGTGAGGCGATGCGCGACTACTACCGCGCGTTCGTCGCGAGCCTGGGACTCGACCTGACGACGGCCGTGCACGACGGGGGCCACCTGACCCGGGTTCGCCGACTGGACTCACCGCTGCGCCGCGGCCGGGTGCTCGTTGCCGGCGACGCGGCCGGACTCCTCGAGCCGTGGACCCGGGAGGGGATCTCCTACGCGCTGCGCTCCGGTGCGATCGCCGGTCGCGCCGCGGCGGGTGACGTCACGTCGTACGACCACGCGGTGCTCGCCGCGCTCGGGCCGGAGATGGCGGCCGGCCGGCGGGCCCGGGCGGCGTTCACTCACCATCCCGGCACCGTGCACAGCGTGTTCCGCTACCTGCCGGGCATGTGGGGCTTGTTTGTCCGGCTCGTCAGCGGCGAGACGACGATGGCCCATCAGCTGGAGCGCAGGAGCATCCGCAGCCTCGTCGGCGCCCTCGGCGGGTAGCTCGTCCAGTGGGAACGCGGGCTACCTGGCGAAGCGGTCCGGCAGATGGCGAGAAAAGGCTGCATCCGGTCTGTCGCGGGTTTACGGTCCCGGGAACCCAGGAGCCAGATCGCCCACTCAGGAGCGTCATGACACAGGCAGATTCCCGCATCAGCGTCGACCCGGTGAGCGTCCAAAGGTACGGCGCCAGCGCCCAGGAGAAGTTCGAGCACATCCGCAACCAGCTGGTGGCCATGGTCAGCGCCGTAGCGACGGTGGACTACGAGGGCCCGAACGCGAGCCAGTTCAAGAAGGAGTGCGCTGAGCTCACCGCGGACTTCTCCGCGCGGCTGCTGAAGGACCTCGGGACGATCGCTGACGCCGTACGTGCGTCGACGTCGAACATCGCGGGCTCCCTCGGTGGCCAGCCGATCAACATCCAGGTCAACGGCACGCCGGTGCCGATGCCCGCGATCAAGGCCTCCGACGGTGTCGTCGTCGCCAACCTGCCGCACCTCGAGGCCCTCATCCCCAGCGTGCAGGGCAAGTTCGTGAAGCTCAACGAGGCCCTCACCCACCACCTCACCGAGCTGCGCAACACCGTCTGGACAGGCCAGGCCAAGAGCAACGCAGTCGAGGCTGTCACCCGGTTCACGCACACAGCCACCAACCACGCCGACGAGGCCAAGAAGTCGATCACCGACTTCATCCAGAAGCAGGTGGACTCCACCCGCGCACAGGACCACTAGAGCAGGCGGAACGCAGGGCGGCCGGCATGGTTGTCGGAGACCCCGAGGGGATGCGGCACCTCGCTGACCGGTTCGCGAAGGACGCCTCCCAACTGCGGCATGCTTCCGACCGGGTTGGCGACGCATGGGCAAAAGCCGACGGCTCGGGGCCGTGGTTCGACGACATCGGGTTCATGCTGAAAGCGGATGCCAAGGTCTTCCGCAGCGCCGGTGAGCGCTTGGACGCTCTCGCGTTGACGATCCGCAAGGCTGCGTCGACGGTCGAGCACGAGATGGAAGCCGAACGCCAACGCGCCGCGCGGGCGGCGCAAGCTGAGGAAGCGCGGCACATCGCCGCGGCGAAGGCCGCCAGGGAGAACGGATGAACGAGGTTCTCGCGTTCGACCCCAAGAGCGTGTACGCCGCGCAGAAGGACCTGTTCGACGCACTCACAGAGATGTCTGCCAATGTCGAGCGACCCTTGCGGCGCATCGACTACCCAGAGATGCCCGCCGGTGTCCACGCCGTAGTCGAAGGCGTCGTCGCGGAGACGATTGCGCAGATCAGCCAGGCGAGGGTCTCGGTGGCCTCAGTCGCGCACGCCATCAAGACCAAGAGCTACGACCTCGTCGAGCACGACGATCCCTCGAAGCTGCCCTGGTATTTCCGATTCGCGCCAAACGTCGTCAGCGTGACTCTCAACGGCAGCGCGTCCGGCTACCTACCGATCGGCCTGGGCGACCTGCCCAAGCACTTCGGCGGGACCGTCGGCGTCAACGTGGGACTGATCTCAGATGCCGACGGGGTGCACTTCACCTGGACCTACGGCGCGGGAACCGGTTTCGGCAAGGGTGTCGGTGCGGCCGCCACCCCGACGGTAGGCGGCTCCTACGACGCTCAGCAGGCGACAGATGCTCGGGGGCAGTTCGTCACCGTCACCGGCAGCGCCGGACCCGTCACCGTCAGCGCCGCCAAGGGTCACGTCAGCAAGAAGGGACAACCGGAGAGGACCGTGCACTTCGGCGAGATCGGCGCCGGCGGCTGGGGGAAGAGTGCGCCCGGAATCACCGTGTCGCCCAACTGGAACAACACGCACGTCACCCGTGGCTGGAACTTCCGAGAGTGGATGCCGTAGCGCATGGACCTTCAAATGATGCTGCTCGCCGAGGACGCGCAGTACATCGATGGCTGCTTCAACATCGAGCGGGGTGGCTGGTCCGTCATCCAGGTCGACGAAGACAAGCCTCATCTGACAGCAGCCCTCGTCCTGCGGTTTCTCGTTCCAGAAGCAGAGCTCGACCAGCCCCACGAGTTGCACCTGAGCTGTTGGGGGGCCGACGACGACCTGCCGTTCATCAACGCGATGACCGAAGTCGAGGCGACGCGGCCACCTGGAGACCAGCGCGAGGATGGTGTACCGCTGGATCTCGTGGTGCGACTGGACGGCCCGTTGCCAGGCTTGGGCATGCATCGTGTGGCGATCGCCGTGGACGCCGTCGAAGTCGGCGTCATTCCCTTCCAAGCCATACCGATGGTCGACAGCGACTGACGGACTCAGCTCGGCGTCGGCTGGGCGACCTGCACCAGCTGCATCCCGCCCCGGGCGACGAGAAACCCCCGGCCGGGTGTGCTCGTGCGCGACTTCGGCAGCCTGGCCCCGAGCAGGTCGCCGTCGATGTCGCTGTCGGGCTGCAGCAGAAGTCCGCTGCGCTCCTTCCGCACCTCGCTGATCCAGCCGCCGTAGCTTCGATGGGCCGCCGCGGTCTCCGTCGCGCCGATGAGCCACACATCGACGTCGCGTCCACGCCTCGCGATCGTCGCGAGCAGCTGGTCGGCACTCGAGTCACCGATCTCGTGCCCGTCGTCGAGCACCAGCACCACGGCCGGGTCGCCGGGAGCCCGCCCGTCGAGCCCGTCGGCGATCGCTGCGCACCTCGCGGCGATCTCGTCGACCCCTCGGGCAACGGACGTCCAGCAGTGATGGGCGGTGAGCGTCGTACGACGGCGACCCGCGAGCAGGTGGATCTCGAGCCCGGGGTCGGCCCGTCGCAGGCCGAGCCCGAGGG
Source organism: Frankiales bacterium (assembly GCA_025465135.1). Lineage (GTDB taxonomy): Bacteria > Actinomycetota > Actinomycetes > Mycobacteriales > SCTD01 > RYN-124. Next base: position 20,368 of record JAODNA010000058.1, read on the forward strand.
TCGCGAGCGCCGTGGACTTGCCGGACCGGTTGGGTCCAGCGACGAGGAAGTGCCCTTCCGTCAGGTCGACAGTGACCGCGGACAGCTCCCGTTCACCGACCCCGAGAGCAGGACGCAGCGGCATGCTTGCGTCTTGCACTGCGGCCAGCCCCACCTCCGTCGGCATCGCACCCACCGCCGCTGCCGAACCGCTCCCCCACTGCGCGCCGAGCGCGGCGCCGAGACTCGTCAGCGCCTTGGACTGCGCATCTCCGGCCGGGCTGGTCCCCACCAGCGCGACCTGGAGCTCGAGACCGTCGCCCGTGAAGCCTCGCCCAGGCGGAAGCTGCGCTCCCTTCGCCGCACGCGCGTCCACACCGAGCATCGCGTAGTCGTCAGGGTCTGCCGCTCGGAGCACGATGCGTGACTGCACGGTCGAGAACACCGCCAACGGCACCGCGTTGCGCCGGTCTGCGGTGACCACGAAGTGGATTCCCAAGGGCCGTCCCTCCGAGATGAGCTGGGGGAAGGCGTCGATGCGGGCGCCGTAGTCGATCTTCTCGAAGATGCTCGTGAACCCGCCGAAGGAGTCCAGCAGGACGACCACGCGGGCCATCGGTGCGGAGCCGCCGCGCACCCGGTCGTACTCCTCGAGCGTGCTGCAACCCGCAGCACCGAAGGCCGCCTTCCGCTCGATCACCCAGCGCTCGATCATCCCGAGCAGCCGCTGTACCCGCTCGGTGTCGTCACCCGCGACGACGGCACCGCAGTGCGGAAGTGACTCCAGAGCGCCGAGGCCCCGGGACGCGAAGTCGAGGGCGTAGAGATGCAGGTCCTGCGGCGAGTGGTTCTGCGCGAGAGCCGCGGCGAGAGTGCGCAGGAAGGTCGTCTTGCCTGCCCCGGAGGTGCCGAAGACCAGCAGGCTGCCGAGCTCGGCGAGGTTCACCGGGTACGGCGCCTGGGCCTGCCGGGTCGGCAGGTCGACCAGCCCGACGTTGACGCCCGTGGCGTCAGCAACGGGCAGCTCGGCGAGCGGGAGCAGGCTCGCCAAGGGCGGGAGCCAGGGCCGCTGTGGTGGCGCGTGGCCCAGCTTGGCCGATGCCTCGACGATGAGGGCGACGAGGCCCTGGAGATCCGTGGGGCGACTGTCATGCTCCGCAGGCTCAACCGGCTTTTCCGAGGCCGGTCGCTGCACGCGGCCCGCCGACAGTGGGAAGACCTGGATCGGCGCGCTGGCCTCCCCGGCAAGGGAATGGCCGCCGGAGTAGCCGATCTGCACCTCGGTGAGCTCGCTCGCACCGGTTCGCACGAAGGCCCGTCCCGGCAGCGTCCGCGGCAGTGCCGCCGCACGTCGGGAGCCAAGGACATCCATCGAGTCGGCGTCGTCGTTCATGCGCAGCGCCATGCGCAGGTTGGTGTTCGCGCGGATGTTCTCGTTGATCGCACCAGCGGGCCGCTGGGTGGCGAGCAGCATGTGGATGCCGAGCGAGCGCCCGCGCTGCGCGACGTTGACGACGCCCTCCACGAACTCGGGCAGCTCCTTTGCCAGGGTGGCGAACTCGTCGACGAGCAGCAGGAGGCCGGGCGGGGCCTGCTCGGGTGCCTTGCGCTCCATCTCGATCAAGTCCTTCGCACCGACCGAGGCGAGAAGCCGCTCGCGTCGGTGAAGCTCGGCGTTGAGCGAAACGAGCGCTCGATGAACGAGGTGGCCGTCGAGGTCGGTCACGTAGCCGACCACGTGCGGGAGGTTGACGCAGTCCTTGAAGGCAGCACCGCCCTTGTAGTCGACGAGCAGGAAAGTCAGGCGCGTGGGTGGGTGGTGGGCCGCCAGGGAGGCGACGAAGGTCTGCAGCATCTCCGACTTGCCGGCGCCGGTCGTGCCGCCGAGCAGTCCATGCGGTCCGTCGTGTCGCATATCGATGGCGAACAGGCCCGCCTCCCCCACACCGATCGGTGCGGCGAGAGATGCCGTTCGTGTCGCCCACTTCGACAGCACGAGGTCGACGGAGGGCTGTCCCGCACCGAGCAGCTCGGGGAGGGACACCGTGCCGGGCAGGTCGCCGGCTCCACGACCTCGCGCGGTGGCATCGCGGATCCCTGCAAGAGCGCGCGCGATCGTGATCGCGTCCCCGCCTCGCACCCGGTCCGGCTGGCTGTCCGCCCAGGCGGCCCCGGTCGCGACATCGGTGACCGTGAGCCCGCTGTCTGCCCAACTCACGATGGTCCCGGTCTCACCGGGCAGGCTCGCGTCGCGTTCGCCCAGCCAGATCACACGAATCCCTACCGCCGGACCTGTCTCGAGCAACGAGGCGATTGCGGCCCTCGGAACCACGAGACGCTCGTCCAGCACGAGCAGGACGATCGAGAACGCCGCCGCGTCCTGCCGCAGGCGGCCCTTCGCCTCCTCGACGCGGGCGGCGACGAGGTCGTTGAGGCTGGCGATGAGAGCCCGCGCTGCCTCGTCGTCCGCCGCGAAAGGATGCTCCGCAAACGGCGCACCGGTCGGCAGGCTGTGAGGCAGCCAGGCAGCCCAGTCCCATGACTCGCGCCGATCCGCAGAGACGGCGACGGCGATGCACACGTCGCGCGGGCTGTGCAGCGCCGCTGTCTGCACGACCAGCCAGCGGGCCAGCTCGTCCACCCGGACGACCGAGCCGACGAGCCCCACGACCGGGGAGGCCTTCATGTCCACCGTGACCGGCACGTTGCGGGCGATCCCCCAGGCGTTCAGCCTCTCGATGGCCTCCGCTCTGAGCTCCGCACCGCCACCGTCCGCGATGCTCCAGCCGGTCGTCGACGGCTGGTCCGTCCATCCCAGGCGGAGCAGCAAGAAGTCGGAGTCACCGGTGCGTCGCTCCCACAGCCGCGCCGACAGTCGCGTTGCTCGCCGCAGGAGCTCCCCAGGATCGGGGTGCGCGGCCCAACGCTGGACGCTCTCCTGGGCGAGCAGCCCCGCCAGCGTGGTCTCGGCCGAGGTGACGGCCGCTCTGAAGGCCGTCGTGCGGGCGGACAGGTCCTTGCGACCCGACCGCCGGTCTTCGAAGAAGGACGCCGCGAGCATGACCGGGCCGAGTACGGCGTACACCAGGTAGCTCTTGTTGTGGGTGGCAAAGGCGACCGCGATCGCCCCGAGCAGCGGCACGAAGGCGGACGCGAGCGGGATACGACGCTTCGCGAGCGGGTCGGGGGGCGCCGGGAGCCGGATCTGACCGTCGGCCGGTGGACTGCTGACGCGCGGAGGTCGGCTGAACTGCACGCGCCCGTCGCGCAAAGTGGTCGGGGCACTGTCCGCGATGTCACGGGTGATGCGCAGCAGCGTGTCCCCGGCCTCGATGAGCACCCCGGGCTCGAGGAGACGTGGCTCAGCCAGCCGGTCGCCGCCGAGAAAGGTGCCGTTGGAGGAGCCGCTGTCTGACACGATGACGGTCTCGTCCGTCACGGCGAGCTGCAGGTGAAGTCGAGACATCGCCTGGTCGGCGAGCCGGATGCCGGCCTGGCCGCCGCGGCCGACCGTCGTCACCCCAGCCGGGAGAGCGGTGGCACGTCCGGCATCGGGGCCACCGGCTACGACCAGCTGCCACGTCGGCCTTGCTCCACGTTCCGCCACGGGTGGCGGCGCCGACAGGAGGATGTCCCCGGACCTGAGGCCGGCCTCCGACAGGGACAGCTCACCCCCCAGGGGCAGGCCCGTCCGCTGCAAGAAGAGCCGGGAGGTGCCGACGGCCAGGGCAGTGGTGAGCTCCTGCACCGTCTGGCTCGGCTCGGCGACCACGGCGACCTCGCGTTGCGGGCCGGAGTCGCCGTGGAGCACGAGCCAGAGCTCCACAGATCCCTCCGACCGATCGCCGCCTGGGGCTGGCCCCCGTGGAGCGCACCGTAGCGGCCAGGTGCTCTGGCGAGCGCCGAATCCGGAACGGCCGCGCTCACAGAGCGGTCAGGGCCAACCGGGGCAGGTGCGGCGGCAGCGTGGCATTTCGTCAAAATTGCGAACAGGCGACGCGTCGACGTCTTAGCCTCGGGCCCCGCCCAGTCAGAGGTCGTGCATGGAACGCTTTGGATCCTTCCGCGTCGTCGGCGAGCTCGGGCGCGGCGGAATGGGCATCGTCTACCTGGGCGTCCAGGACGGCCTCCAGCGACCCGTCGCGATCAAGGTGCTCGGATCGGCGGACGACTCGCTCGCCGGCCGCCTCCGTCACGAGGCCACCGTCCTGTCGGAGCTGCAGCATCCCCACATCGTGGGCGTGCTCGACGTCGGGGAGCGTGACGGGCGTCCGTACCTCGTCATGCCGTACATGCCGGGCGGCACCCTGGCGGACGTCCTTCGCCGTGACGGCTCGCTGCGACCGGGACAGGTCACCGGCGTCGTCGCACCGCTCGCGGAGGCACTCGCGGCCGCACACGCCCGCGGCGTACTGCACCGCGACGTGAAGCCCGGCAACGTGCTGCTGTCGGCGGCAGGCGATCCCTACCTCTCGGACTTCGGCATCGCGACGGGGTCCAGCCAGACGAAGAGCTCCACAGGCGAGCTGCTCGGCACGATCGGGTACGTCGCTCCGGAGACGGTTGCCGGCGAACCCGCTTCGGCAGCTTCCGACGTCTACGCGCTCGGCGTGGTCGCCTACACCGCGTTGTCGGGGCGCGGCCCGCTCGCCGCTGAGAGCCTGGTAGCCGCGCTCGAGGCCGCCCGGACGGGCCGGCACGTGCCGCTGACCGACGTCGCGCCCGCCACGCCGCCGGCCCTCGTCGCGCTCGTGCAGGCGGCGATGTCCCTGGACCCGGCCGACAGACCCTCCGAGCTCCGCGAGTTCGCGCGCGCCCTGCGCGCAGCCGCCACGCCGGAGCAGATCGAGGCCGCACCGGACCGCGCTCTCGCTTTGCTCGCGGAGGACACGCCCACATCGCTGGGCGCGCGCGCCAGCGAGCGACCGCCGGCCGCTGCGCCCCCGGCAGTGGCAGGCGACCGGCGACGACGCACCGCCTTCGTGGCTGCGGCGGTCGTCGCTGTTCTCGTCGTCGGGTCGGTCGCTGCGCTCGCTGCCGGGAACCTCGGGCCGTTCAAGGACACAGCTGTGCCGCTCGCCGGCGCCACGCCGACGCCGACGCCGTCGGCATCGCCGTCGAGGGCGACATCCAGCACGTCCGCACCGACGCGATCGCCGGCCGCCGCTCCCTCCACGCCGCCGCGGCCGTCGCCTACCCCGTCGCATCAGGTGGTTCTGCCGCCGGCGCCGCCGCCGACGGACACGCAGGCTCCCCAGCCCAAGCCATCCGTGACAGCGGCAGCCAACACCGCCCCGACTCTCGCTCCCATCAGCAACCGCACCCAGGACGAGCTCACCGCAGTGAGCATCACTCTCGCCGGCAGCGACCGCGAGGGCGGCACCTTGACCTACGGCGCGAGCGGTCTTCCCACCGGGGTGCGGCTGTCCGGCAACCACATCACCGGCACCGTCTCGTCCGCGGCGGCGAGCGTCACCACCACGCGCAAGGACATCAAGAGCCGGACGTTCGCTGTCACGGCCACCGTGCGCGACAGCAAGGGTGCGACGGGCAAGCGCACGTTCAGCATCACCGTGCACGACACGCACACGACGATGCGCAACTACATCGGCAAGTACGGCTGCAACGGCGACTCCGGGTGCAGCGAGTCGGTGCCCAATGTCGCCGCGCTGACGACGCCGTCCTTCTCCTGCTACGCCGACGGAAACAAGACGCAGGCGGAAGGCAGCATCTGGCGTCAGAGCATCGCTCCGGGCACCGTCATCCGCTGGGGCGCAGCGGCCAAGTACTGGTACTACCAGTCGAGCGGCTCGAACTGCGAGAACGTCCCCCGTGGCTGGTGAGGGCGGCCGGGTCTCGGTCATCTGAGCTGGTGGTCGATGCTGCTGATCGCGCTGCCGGTGACACACACCCCCGGCCGACCACGGGCCGCGGGGCTGGCAGAACGGAGACGAGGCAGCGATGAGCTTTCGGTTCGAGGAGCTCGGCTGGAGCCCCACGCCGATCGGCGAGGTCAGCCTGCGCCGGCGCCGCGACCCGGCCACCGGTGACGACGTCTTCGAGGTCAAGCTCGGCGAGGAGTACCTGATGTCGAGCCTGTTCACCGTGGCCGAGGTCGAGCTGGCCCGCCTCGCCCTCGCACGACTCGACGGCCCCGCACTCGACGTCGCCGTCGGCGGCCTGGGACTGGGCTATACCGCGGCGGCGGTCTTGGACGACGAACGCGTGCGCGAGCTCGTCGTCGTCGATGCCCTCGAGCCCGTCATCGACTGGCACGCACAAGGACTCGTCCCGCTGGGTCCCCGACTGACCGCGGACTCACGTTGCCGCCTCGTCCACGGAGACTTCTTCGCGATGAACGACGGGCCAGGCTTCGACCCCGCGGCACCGGACCGCCGGTTCGATGCCGTCATCGTCGACATCGACCACTCTCCGCAGCACCTGCTCGCCGATGGCAGTGCGGGGTTCTACGGCGTCGACGGCACTCGCCGGGTCGCCGGGCACCTGCGGCCGGGTGGGGTCTTCGCGCTCTGGTCCAACGACCCGCCGGATGACGCGTACGTCGCCGTGCTCAACACGGTGTTCAGCGACGTCGACGCCAAGGTCGTCTCCTTCCCCAACCCGCTCCAAGATCGCGAGGCGCGCAACACGGTCTACCTGGCCCGCTATGCCCCCGGCAGCACGAGTCCCGACTCGTAGGCCAGGACCACGGCCTGCACGCGGTCGCGCAGCCCCAGCTTCCCGAACACGTGGTTGACATGCGTCTTCACGGTCGCGGCCGACACGAAGAGCTCCGCAGCGATCTCGGCGTTGGACCTCCCGCGGGCCACGAGCACCAAGACTTCGCGCTCGCGCTCGGTCAACCCACGGAGAGCAGGAGCGCTTTGCCCTGACGGCGGCGTCGCGAGGTAGCGCTCGACAAGCCGTTTGGTCACGGAGGGCGCGAGCAGGGCCGCGCCCTCCGCGACAACGCGAATCCCCTGCAGGAGCTGGGCAGTCGGCACCGACTTGAGCAGGAAGCCCGAGGCGCCGGCGTTGAGCGCTGCGAAGACGTACTCGTCGAGGTCGTACGTCGTGAGGATGAGCACCCTCGTTGCGGGCGCGTCGGCCACGAGGAGCCGCGTCGCCTCGATGCCGTCGAGCTCGGGCATGCGGATGTCAACGAGCGCGACGTCAGGCTGCTCCTTCACGACGAGCTCGACCGCTGCACGCCCGTCGGCCGCCTCTCCGAGCACGGTGAACCCACCATCCGCCTCGAGCACGGTCCGCAGCCCCGACCGGATCAGCTCCTGGTCGTCGGCGATGACGAGGCTGATCACCTCGTCGCCGCGGTCGGAAAGACTGCGCGCACCTGCCAGCCGCCGCGGCCGTCGGGGCCGACAGACAGCCGTCCGCCGTACATGTGCACGCGCTCCTCCATCCCAAGAACCCCGTGTCCTCCGGGAAGTGCGGTCCCGCGGCGCGCCGGGCCTTCGTCGCACACCTCGACGACGACCCGGCCGTCATCTCCCGCCACCCGAATCGAGGCTGCCGCTGCGGTGGAGTGCTTGACGACGTTGGCCAGGGCCTCCTCCACGACGCGGTAGACGCTGACCTCCGCACCAGGCGGCAACGGCGGCAGCTCGTCCGCGACGGAGACGGCGAGCTCCAACAACGGGACGTCGCGCGCCAGGTCGGACAGGTCTGCCAGCCCGGGTTGCGGCGAGGACTCATCCGGACCGTCGCGCAGCAAGTCCAGCAGACGTGCCACCTCACCCAACGCGTCCCGGCCGACCTGCTGAACCGCTCGGGTGGAGGCAACGGCCCGCTCCGGATCCGAGCGGACGACCTGTTCGGCCGCTGCTGCCTGCACCACCATGACGGACAGCGAGTGGGCGATGAGGTCGTGCAGCTCGCGCGCGATGCGAACGCGCTCGTGGGCCACAGCAGCTTCGCGTGATGCGACGGCTGCGGCCTCCAGAGCTCGCGTACGGGTCCGCAGGAGGCGACCCATGGCGAAGGAGCCGTAGACCAGCACCGCACCGAACAGCGTGTTGGATCCCGTGACCCCAGCCGGGTCGAGCCCCGACGAGGTGCCGATGAAGAGCACCGTGATCGTGCAGGTGAGCAGGGCCCGGCGCAGCTCGAGCCGCTGACCGAAGCCGTACGTCGCGATCCCGAGCACGAGCACGGGCAGCACCGGCTTGGACATGTCGACGCCGAAGGGCCCCTCGAGCGCGTTGAGGCCGACCGCCAGCAACCCGGCTGCGGTCGGGTACCGGAAACGCCCGACCAGCGCCAGCCCCGCCAGCGCACCCAGGATCGCCGTGACCGGGACCGGTCGGATGTCCCCGATCACGGCCTCGGCGACGGCGCCGCAGGACGCGACGAGTGGCGGCCCGATCAGGCGCAACCGATGTGTGTACGGCGTCACTGCTCGACGGTAGCCGCGGAGAGCACCGCGGCGCCTCCACCCACGGGTGGAGCGGGTTCAGCCCGCGGGACGATGACAACGCGCGGTCCCGAACGCAACCGTGCCCCATGGACACTCGCAGATTCGCCCTCCTGGCCGTTCTCGCCCCCGTTCCCGCCATCCTCCTCGAACCGCTGACAGCGACGGCCTACTTCCGAACGGCTGACGGCAAGAGCTCCGCCGACCCGGCCTGGATCAGCGTCTGGTCCGACCCGCTGGCACGGCACTTGCACGGTGCGCTCGACTGGGCGTCGGCCGACGTCGTCTACCACTCGTACGGCAAGGCCTTCGCCCTGGCGTTCGCCGGCATGCTCTGCGCGCTGCTCGCCCTGCGTCGCACGGCAGGCCCGGCCTCCCACGGCCGCCTGCGCTGGGCCCCCAGAGCTGCGACCTTCGCGTACGCCTTGGCGCTGCTCGGCATCGTCGGGGAGTACTGGACGCCATGGTCGTCAGCAGCCTTCATCGGGCTGTCGGTGCCCTCGATCCTGCTGCTCTTCCTCGTCTCGCCGTTTCTGGGTGCCTGGCTGCTGCGGCGCCGGCTCGGCTCGCGGCTCGGCGGCTGGATGGTTGCGCTGACGATGCCCGGGATCATCGGCTCAGCGATCCTCGGCGGTCACCTTGGCTTCGCCGTCATCTACCTCAGCGCAGCCTGGATGCTGCACGCGCGGGTGCTGCTGGCCACGCAGTCGACAGGCGCGACGATGGGCGATCAAGCCCGGGACCACGCCTGGGCAGACGCCTGACGGCCGTCCTTGGCGAGCTCGAGGAAGTCGTAGGTCCCCTCGCCGAGCAGCTCGCGGGCGGCCCGGGCGACGGCGCCGAGCCCGACGTAGCTGAAGGCGCCGCCGACCGAGATCCGGGCGACTCCCACCGCGGCCAGCTCACGCACGCCGGGCAGCCCCGGCCAGACCAGGACATTGACCGGCCGGTCGACCTCCGCCACCACCTGCCGGATGTCCTCGATCCGGCTCAGACCCGGGGCGTAGAGAACGTCGGCACCGGCCTCTGCGTAGGCCTGCAGCCGACCGATCGTGTCGGTGAGATCGGGCTCGCCGTGCAGGTAGTTCTCCGCCCGCGCCGTCAGCACCAGGCCGGTCCCGGCCGCAGCGGCCACTCTCTCCGCTGCGGTGGAACGGTCGTAGAGCGCGGTGCCGGACCAGTCCTCGAGGGAAAAACCGGCGAGCCCGCTCGCCGCGGCCGCCGCGGCCGTCGTACGGACCCCGTCGGGATCGTCGGCGAGGCAGTTCTCCAGGTCTGCGGACACCGGTACGTCGACGGCCGCCGACAGCAGCGCGGCATGGGCGAGGGCCACGTCGCGGCCGACCTCGCCGTCCTGCCGGCCGAGCGTCCCGGCATGCCCGCTGCTCGTCGTCGCGAGCGCCTGGAAGCCGAGCGAGGCCAGCAGCCTCGCCGACCCGACGTCCCAGGGGTTGGGCATCAGCAGCGGCCGACCCGGCACGTGCAGGTCGAGGAACGCGCGGGCCCGGGCAGAGTCGGCAGTCACGACGGCACCGTACGCACCCCGCGACCCGCTCCGTCGTACACATCTTTTCCCACAGGGCTGTGGAGAAGGTCCCAGAGTCGGGCCAAAACGGACGCGGATCTGTGGACATCCTGTGGGTGGGCAAACTCGCCGAAATCCCTTGTCCGAAAGGGCTTGTGCAGCCCTCGAGAACCCCGTACAACTTGCGACGTCGCCGGGAACGGAGACCGGGTCGGAGGCAACTCCGGCAAGCGAAAGGATCTGGGCAACCGGATCCGGACGTGGTCCTCGGAAACGGTGACTCGGAAGCGGAACGCGGGGCAGGCGAGCAATCGCCGGCTGGTGCACCGTGACCGACTGAGCCCCCTCCAACTCATACTTGGAGGGGGCTCAACCCATTCTGGGGGACCCTCGGCGAGGGCGCGGGCAGCGACACGCCGAACCGGTCAGGCAAGCTCGCGACGGATCGACGGGCCGTGCTCGTCGAGCTCCGGCGCCGCCGGCCGCACCGCCGGGTCCGGCCAGGCAGACGTCTTCACCGGGTTGCCGGGGGCGGGCAGCCCGCCGGCTTCCACGACCATGTTGCGGACCCGGGTCTGCTCGCTCGCGACGGCCTCCGCGACGCTGCTGATCGGCCCGCACGGAACGCCGGCAGCCTCGAGCAGGGCCAGCCAGTGGTCGGCGGGGGCGCCGCGCAGCACGGCCTCCAGCTCGGCCTTGAGCGGCCCGCGGCTGTCGTGCCGGGCCGCGTTGCTCCCGAACCGGTCGTCGGTCGCCAACCGGGGAACGCCCAGCGCGGTGACCAGGACGCCGAACAGGACGTCGTTGGCGGCACAGATCGTGATGTCGCGGTCGCTGCAGGCGAACGTGTCGAACGGGGCGATGGAGAAGTGCGCGTTCCCGATCCGGCCCGGATCGACCCCGGTGGCCAGCCAGGACAGCGCGGCACCTTCCAGCAGCGACACCGTGGCGTCGTACATCGCGATGTCCAGGTGCGTCCCCAGGCCGGTGGAGCTGCGACCGACGAGCGCGCTGGTGATCCCGCCGAACGCGTAGAGCCCGGCCGACAGGTCCGCCACGGGCGCCCCCGGCTTGATCGGCGGGCCCGTTGCCGCCCCCGTGACGGCCATCAGACCGCTCAGGCCCTGCACGACGGCGTCGTACGCCGGCCGCTCACGCCACGGCCCGGTGTGCCCGAAGCCCGACACGGAGCAGTAGACGAGCCGCGGGTTAAGGGCCCGCACGTCCGCCCATCCCAGCCCCAGCCGGTCCATGACGCCTGGCCGGTAGTTCTCGAGCAGCACGTCGGCCCGGGTGACGAGGCGCCGGGCCACCTCGAGGTCGGCCGGGTCCTTGAGGTCGAGCGCGATCGACTCCTTGCCGCGGTTGACCCGGGCGAAGTAGAGCGAGCGGCCGTCGAGGAAGGGCCCGTAGCCGCGGGAGTCGTCGCCGGTGCCCGGCCGCTCGACCTTGACGACCCGGGCACCAAGATCAGCCAGCATCATCGCCGCGAACGGACCGGCCAGCACCCGGCTGAAGTCGGCGACGAGCAGCCCGCTCAGCGGACCGGGCCGGTCGGGGTCAGCAGGCACCCCGCCATCCTGCCGGAGTATCAATTCGCGGGAACGCAGACGCCTTGTGTGGTGTTGTGTCGGGTGTGAACGCGACTGTGACCCCCGCCGCTCCGACTCCCACCACTCTGACCGCTTCCGACCGCTGCGACCGTTGCGGCGCCCAGGCCCGCGTGCGCGTGGTCCTGTCCACCGGAGACCTGCTCTTCTGCGCCCACCACGCGAAGGCCTACGGCGACAAGCTCAAGGCCACCGCGGTGGAGTACGTCGACGAGACCCACTCCCTCGACCGTGAGATCAGCCCCAACTAGCCCAGAGTCGCGCGGGCGCTGAAGCGGCCGTCGCGCTCCTCGACCACGAGCGGCAGCCCGAACGCCCGCGACAGCAGCGGTCCCGTGAGCACCTCCGACACGGGCCCGGCCGCGACCGTCCGTCCCCGCGCCAGCAGCAGGGCGTGGGTCGTGCCGATCGGGACCTCCTCGGGGTGGTGCGTCACCAGCACGGTGGGGGGCGAACCCGGATCGGCCGCGAGCCGGGTCAGGAGCCGCAGCAGCGCCTCCCGCGCGCCAAGGTCCAGGCCCGCGGCCGGCTCGTCGAGCAGCAGCAGCTCCGGGTCGGTCATCAGCGCCCGCGCGAGCATGACCCGCTTGCGCTCCCCCTCCGACAGCGTCCCGAACCGGCGCTCCGCGAAGGCCCTCAGGCCCACCCGGGCCAGCAGCTCCGACGCCCGGGCGATGTCGGCCGCGTCGTAGGTCTCCTGCCATCGCCCGAGAACGCCGTACGACGCCGTCACGACGACGTCCAGCGCGCGCTCGTGGGCCGGGATGCGGTCCCCCAGAGCGGCGCTGGAGATGCCGACCCGGACGCGCAGCTCGGACAGGTCGACCGACCCGAAGACCTCGCCGAGCAGCTCGACCCGCCCCCGCGTCGGGAACAGCGACGCGCTCGCGACCTGCATGAGGGTGGTCTTGCCGGCGCCGTTGGGACCGAGGACGGCCCACCGCTCCCCCTCGCGGACCGTCCAGTCGACATCGGCGAGCAGGGTCGCGCTGTCGCGTACGACGGCGACGCCCGTCAGGGACAGCACAGCGTCGGACACGGCCATGACCGTAGCCGGACGGGACCATGCGTCCAGCCTGCGACACGATGAGCCCATGACCTACCGCTGCTTCGACGTCGAGATCGACGGCTCCGTGGCCCACGTGCGCCTCTCGCGGCCCGACGAGCTCAACACGATGACCCCGGACTTCTGGCGCGAGCTGCCGGAGATCGTCACGGGCCTCAGCGACGACGCCACTGCGCGCGTCGTCGTCATCTCCAGCACCGGGCGCCACTTCAGCGCCGGGATGGACCTGTCGGTGTTCGCCGGCGACGACCTGGTCGCCGACGCCGAGCCGGGCCGCCGGCACGCCCGCCTGCGGTCCAACGCCAAGGTCCTGCAGTGGTCGTTCACCGCCCTCGAGAAGGCACGTATCCCGGTCATCGCGGCCGTCCAGGGCGGGGTCATCGGCGGCGCCGTCGACCTCGTCACGGCGTGCGACCTGCGCTATGCCGCTGCCGATGCGTTCTTCTGCGTGCAGGAGATCAACATCGGCATGACCGCCGACGTCGGGACCCTGCAGCGGCTCGGCAAGGTCATCCCGGAGGGCGTCGCGCGCGAGCTCGCCTACACCGGCCGCCGGATGCCGGCCCAGCGTGCCTACGAGGTCGGGCTGGTCCAGGAGGTCTACGCGGACCACGAGTCCCTCGTCGCGGGCGCGCTCGAGACCGCGAGGGAGATCGCCGGCAAGTCGCCGCTGGCCATCTGGGGCACCAAGGTGGCCATGAACTTCGCCCGCGACCACGGGGTCGACGACGCCCTCGACCAGATCGCGACCTGGCAGGCGGGCATGTTCCAGCCCGCCGACATGATGGAGGCCTTCGCCGCGAAAGCGGAGAAGCGCGACCCGGTCTTCCCCGACCTGCTGCCGGAGCCACGCGGCCTCTAGGCAGGGAATCGCCCGCACACGTCGAAACCTCTCTGCAGTTCGCCCACCACGGAGGTTCGTCATGCAGGTCCGCCGCGTCGCCGCTGTCGCCACGCTCGCCGTACTGGCCGTCGGCTCCTACGCCCCTGCCCTCGCGAAGGCCAAGCCGATCGCGATGGAGTACGACGTCACGGGCGTGCCCAACCCGCAGCCGCTGCCGTCAGGCACGTCGTGCCTCGACGCGAAGTACGAAGGCATCAGCCGTACGACGAAGACCATCAAGACGACCGGTGCCGGCGTCCTCTCGGTGACCCTGTCCGGCTTCGCCGGCGACTGGGACATCACGCTGATGGACGCCAACGGCGAGGAGATCGCGGCCGGCGACGGCACGTCGACCGGCGCCGGCGCCCCGTCCACGGCCGGCGTCGACACCCTCGAGCAGAAGTTCAAGAAGGCCTCGACGTTCCAGGTCGCCGTGTGCAACTTCGCCGGCAGCCCGATGGCGCACGTCAAGCTCAGCTACAAGTAGCTCAGCCGGCGGGACGCGAGTGCCGCAGGGTCACCGACATCCTCGCCCCTGAGGCGCTCTTCTCGCGGGGCACCGTGTGGTGCCAGTCGTGCTGCATGGCCCCACCCATGACGATCAGGTCACCCTCACCAGGGTTGTAGCGCCGCGCCACGGAGCCACCTCCCGCCGGCCGCACGAGGAAAGACCGCCGCGCGCCGAGTGAGACCGTCGCGACCAGCGGGTTGGTCAGCACCTTGCGCACGGTGTCGGCATGCCAGGCGACGGCATCGGAGCCGTCCCGGTAGAGGTTGACCAGGCACGAGTCGAACCGCACGCCGTAGCGAACATCGAGCGGCGCGACCAGCTCGGCGATGCGGTCGGGGAACGGTGTCGGGATCCCCGCCACGAGTCGCGGCTCCAGCACCTCGTTGTCCCACATGGTGCGGGTGCGCTGCTGCCACGGCGCCTCGGCCAGCAGCCAGTCGAACAGGTCCGCGTGGTCGGGAACCCAGCTGGGGACGACGTCGAGCCACGACGTCGCGTCGAGGTCGTCACGGCGCAGGCCCTCGAAGGACATCGGAGCCCGCTCGGGGTCGGCGTCGTCGAACAACGACCCCTGCCAGACGACCTGCGGACGGACCTCGCTCACCCGTCCATTGTGCCTTCGGCCAGCGTCAGGCCACAGCGGCGGAAGCGGGCAGCTCCGCTGACCCGCCGGCACGTTTGCCGGTCTGGTAGGCGACCACGAGGATCGCAAAGGCGTTCAGCGCGTGCAGCGGCGCGACGTACGGCACGCCGTGCAGCGCGATGCCGAGGATGACCTGCAGCAGCACGAGCCCGAACAGGATCGCCGCCTGCTTGCGGCCGCCCTCGATCTTCGCGAAGAGGGAGACGATGAGCAGGAGCAGCACGAGGATGGGGATGATGAGCATCCCGTTGACCCCGTGCAGCGCGAAGCCGCCACCGCCGCGGAACGGCAAAGAACTGCCGTCGGCCACCTTCTTGTTCAGCACGCCGTGGTCGTCCTCGACCCACTTGCCGAGACCGGCCATGCCATAGGCGATCGCCATTGCCTGCACCAGCACCTCGACCGCCAGTGCATACGCGAGTACGCGGTACGTGCTCCTCATGAGTCCCCCCGCAAACGAGTGCCGACCCGGCGAGGTCGAGGCTGACCGGCAGCGCAGTCCTAGTGCGGGACGATGACGGCGTCAAGCAACCGGGCCGAACCGGGAGAAGAACCCCCCGGCAGCACTACCCGCGGCCGTGCAGCAGCCGCACAGCCCGGCCGAGCAGAGCGTCGACCTTCGGCGTGCGGTCGAAGGACAGCAGCGGCATCGGCAGCTCGAAGCGCTGCCGCGTGATGGCCTTGGCCCGGGTGAACTCCTTGAGACCGTCGGCGCCGTGGATCCGGCCGAAGCCGCTGTCGCCGGACCCGCCAAAGGGCAGCGACGGGATGCCGGCGAACGCCGCGACCTGGTTGACGCTCGTCATGCCGGTCCGCAGGCGCCGGGCGAGCTTCACGCCGTTCTTCTTGGAGAACACCGCGCCGGCCAGGCCGTAGGTCGTCGCGTTGCTGCGCTCCACGGCCTCATCGGTGTTGCGCACCTTGGTCACCGTCAGCGTGGGACCGAAGGTCTCCTCGGTGACAGCAAGGCTGTCCTCGGGCACGTCGAGCAGGACCGTCGGCTCCACCAGGCCTCCCTCGATGCCGCCACCGATGACGGCCCGGCCGCCCTTCTCGATGGCGTCCGCGATGTGCCGGCGGATGATGTCGACCTGCCCGGGCATGGTGATGGGGCCGTACGACGTACCGGCGACGACCTTGCCCGCCTTCGCGGTGAGCGCGGAGACGAAGCCGTCGTAGACCTTCTCCGTGACGTAGACCCGCTCGATGCCGATGCAGGTCTGGCCGGCGTTGCTCATCCCGCCCCACAGCGCCGCGGTCGCTGCGGCGTCGACGTCGGCGTCGTCGGCGACGATCATCGCGTCCTTGCCGCCGCACTCCATGAGCACCGGCGTGAGGGACTCGGCACACGCAGCCATGACCTTCTTGCCGGTGCGGGCCGACCCGGTGAACGCGATCTTGTCGACGCCGGCGCGGCAGAGCGCTGCGCCGGTCTCGCCGAAGCCCGTGACGAGCTGGAGCACAGGCTGCTCGGGCACGACCTCGGCGAAGGTGTCGACCAGCCACTTGCCGACGGCGGGGGTGTACTCGCTCGGCTTGAAGACGACGGCGTTGCCGGCAGCGAGGGCGTAGGCGATCGAGCCCATCGGCGTGAAGACCGGGTAGTTCCAGGGGCCGATGACACCGATGACGCCGAGCGGCTCGTACGCGAGCGTCGCGGCCTGGTTGGCCATCATGAGGCCGCTCGGGACCTTGCGCTCGCCGAGGACCTTCGGCGCGTGCTTCGCCGCCCACGCGATGTGGTCGACAGGCAGCGTGACCTCGGTCAGGCGGGCGTCGGAGACGGGCTTGCCGTTCTCCCGGTGCACGAGCTCCGCGAGCTCGTCGCCGCGCCGGACGATCAGGCGCTTCCAGCTGTCGAGGCGCTCGCGGCGCCCGCTCCAGCCCAGCTGCTGCCACCAGACGGACGCGGCGCGGGCCCTCGCCACGGCGGCCTCGACCTCTGCGGCGGTGTGGACCGGGAAGGTCGCCACGACATTGCCGGTGCTGGGTTCGAGGGACTCGAAGGTCTCGGCGGTGGCGGGGCGTTCGGTCGCGAGCGTCATGCGGACTCCTCGGGAGGTGCGTGGCACGTTTGCGTGGCCAGACTAGGCTCCTGCGCATGATCAAGTACGTCGCGCTCTACCGCACCCCCGAGGACGCCTCGGCGTTCGACGAGAGCTACTTCAAGACCCACGTCCCGTTGGCCAACAAGACGCCAGGCCTCGTCCGCACCGAGATCGCCCGGGTCCTCAAGACGGTAACGGGCCAGCCGGCGCTGCACGTCATGGCCGAGCTGTACTTCGACTCCTACGAGTCGCTGAAGGCGGCCTTCAAGACCGAGGAGTGGGCGGCATCCGGCGCGAACCTGCAGGAGTGGGGTGGGCTCGAGCTGGTCTCGATGCACATCGCCGAGGTCGTCGACGACGACGGCAATGCGCTCTCGAGCTAGCGCATCGACCACCGCACCGTCACGGAGACGCTGACCTGGGACTGCCCTGCGTCGAGCGGAACCGCCTGTGAGGGCGCCGCGGAGGCGAGCGCGTCGCGCCCGTACGCCATCGGCTGATCGCCGGTCGGCACGTCCTCGCTGACGAGCTCGACCGGTCCGAGCGACCGGCCGGACAGCTCCGCATAGCGCTCCGCCTTCTTCTTGGCGTCCGCATAGGCGGCGTCGCGGGCCTGCTCGAGCAGCTTCGTGTTGTCCTCGAGGGCAAAGGACACGCCCTGCAGTCGCGCAGCGTTGCCGCCGGCGATCACGGCGTCGCCGATCGTCTCGCCGGCCCGGCCGAGGTTGCGCAGCTTGACGGTGAGCGACTCGTTGACGGTGTAGCCGTTGGCGACGCCCTTGCTGTTGAACGACGGGTAGAGGGAGACGTCCGCTGTCTGCATGTCCTTGGCGTCCACGCCGTCGGACCGGACGGCCGAGCGGACGCGGTTCTGGATGGCATTGGCGTCGCGCAAGGCGGCCGAGACGTCGGCCCGCCGCACCTCCACGCCGAGCTGTATGCGCAGGACGTCCGGCGTACCGCTCACCTTGCCGAGACCGGAGACGAGCAACCCCTGCTGGGCGGGGTCGGTCGTGCCCGCGGCGGCCGGGCGCGGGTCATGCACCGTCCCCACGAGGTAGCTCCCGGCCACGATCGCGGCGAGCGGGACGGCAAGCAGAGCAAGACGGCGCATGACGGGCCTCCACGGCAGGGTGTGTGGAGGTAGGACGCAGCGTGCGAGCTATCGGTTCACGGTGGACAGCTGCAAGCGGTCCCAGATCTCGCGCGTGGCTGTCGAGCGGTTCAGCGTGATGAAGTGCAGACCCGGCGCGCCTTCGGCCAGCAGCCGGTCGCACATCGCGGTGGCCCAGTCGACGCCGATCGCCCGCACCGCTGTCGCGTCGTCCTCGACCGCGTGCAGCTTGGCAGCGAGCTCGGGCGGGAACGCCGCGCCCGACAGGATCGCGAAGCGCTCGATCTGACCGACGTTCGTGACGGGCATGATGCCGGGAATGATCGGCACGTCGCAGCCGTGCTTCGCGACCCGGTCACGCAGCCGCAGCCAGTCATCGACGTAGAAGAACATCTGCGTGATCGCGAAGTCGGCGCCGGCCCGGCACTTGTCCACGAGGAACTTCGCGTCGGTCTCGTGATCGGGCGAGCGCGGGTGCTTCTCCGGGAACGCCGCGACGCCGACGGTGAAGTCGCCGTGCTCCTTGATCAGGCGCACCAGCTGGTGGGCGTACTCCAGCCCCTCGATGTGCTTGCGCCACTCGGCCTGCGGGTCGCCGGGGGGGTCGCCGCGCAGGGCCAGCATGTTGTGCACGCCGGCATCGGCGTACTGCCCGATCACGCGGCGCAGCTCGGCGATGGAGTGGTCGACGGCAGTGAGGTGGGCGAGGGGCAGCAGCGTCGTCTCGGTGCTGATCCGCTCGGTGATCTCGACCGTCTTGTCCCGGGTGGAGCCACCGGCGCCGTAGGTGATGGACACGAAGCTGGGCCGCAGGGACTCGAGCTCCCGCAGCGACTGCCACAGCTGGCGCTCGCCCTCGTCGGTCCTCGGCGGGAAGAACTCGAACGAGAAGAGCGGCTCAGCCGCCGTCAGCAGGTCGCGGATAGAGCGGCTGGTCATGTCGGAAGGCTAGCCGCCCCCGACTACCCTTCCAGCACCATGGACCCGCTGGACCGCGACGACCTGCGCGCGCGGGTCGACAAGGCGCTGGGCGGGTTCCTGTCGGAGCAAGGTGCGCGGCTGGACGGCATCAGCGCCTCGCTGTCGCCGGTGCAGGAGGCGGCGGCGGACTTCCTGCTCACCGGCGGGAAGCGGATGCGGCCGGCCTTCTGCTACTGGGGCTACCGCGGCGCGGGCGGTGCCGACAGCGATCCGGCCGTGACCGCAGCCGCGTGCCTCGAGCTGCTGCAGGCCTGCGCGCTGATCCACGACGACGTCATGGACGGCAGCGACACCCGCCGCGGCCGGCCCGCTATGCACCGCCGCTTCGCGTCGCTGCACCGCGGTGCGGCCTGGCAGGGCGACCCCGAGTCGTTCGGGCTGTCGGCCGCGGTGCTGCTCGGGGACCTCTGCCTGATCTGGGCCGACGAGATGCTCAACACCTGCGGTCTGCCGACGGACGCGCTGCTACGGGCGCAGCCGGTCTACGACGAGATGCGCGTGGAGCTCATGGCCGGCCAGTACCTCGACCTGCTCGAGCAGGCCGCCGGCGGCGGCACGGTCGAGAGCGCGCTGCGCGTGGCGCGGTTCAAGTCGGCGAAGTACACGATCGAACGACCTCTTCACCTCGGCGCCGTCCTCGCGGGCGCCGGGCAGGACGTCCTCGACGGCTACTCCGGCTACGGGCTGCCGCTCGGTGAGGCGTTCCAGCTGCGCGATGACGTCCTCGGCGTGTTCGGCGATCCCTCGGAGACCGGCAAGCCGGCTGGCGACGACCTGCGCGAGGGGAAGCGGACCGCGATGGTCGCGATGGCGCTCCAGAGGGCATCCGCAGCCCAGGCCGCCGTCGTACGACGGCATCTCGGCGATCCGCGCCTCGACGAGGCGGGGGTGGCCGAGCTGCGCGAGGTGATCCTCGACACAGGGACGCTCGATCGCGTCGAGGCGCTCATCGGCGAGCTGACGGCGCATGCCTTGACCGCTCTGCAGGCGGCACCGGTGGACGACGATGCCCGGCAGGTGCTGGAAGCGCTCGCCGCCGCCGCGACGGCCCGCCGGGTCTAGGCGAGCTCGAGGCTGACGACCTCGTCGTCGCGACCCACCTCGACGAAGCCGCACCCGAGGAGGATGCGGAGCGAGGCGGCGTTGGCCGGACTGACGATGGCGTGCAACGGGCGACGGTCGTAGTCAGCGAGAAAGGCGCGCACGGCCCGGGTCGCGATCCCGCGGCCCCAGAACTCCTGGCCCAGCCAGTAGCCGAGCTCCTGATGCCCGTCGCGCGGGAAGCAGACGACGTTGCCGACGATCTCGCCGTCCGCGACGACGGTGCGCAGCACGGTCTGGGCATCCGCCCGGATCTTGGCCCAGTGCGCGTCGAAGGCCTCCCGGGCGCGCGCCGGAACGCCAGCCATGGCTACGGAGGCGGGGTCGGCCTGGAAGGCGAAGAAGGCGGCGAGGTCGTCATCGGTGACCGGCCGGATGCTGACCTGCACTACAGGTCGGGCAGGATCACGACGCTCGGCGGCTCGGGCGTCGCCCGCAGGAACGGCATCACGAGGTCCGGCGACGCCGGGCGCGCGAGGAACCAGCCCTGGCCGTACTCGACACCGAGGTCGAGCAGCGTGACCAGCTCCCCGGCCTCCTCGACGCCCTCCGCGATGATCGTGGCGCCCACCCGCGCGCAGAAGGCGAGCATCGCCTCGACGAGAGCCTGCCGCGACGGGTCCACGTCAACGTGCTGGATGATCGAGATGTCGAGCTTGACGACGTCCGGTGCGAGCTGCAGGACGTGCCGCAGGCTCGAGTGGCCGGCGCCGAAGTCGTCGATGCCGATGCGGGCCCCCGCGTTGCGCAGCCCCGCGAGGGCCTTCAGCAGGGCGGGGTAGTCGTGAACGGGCTCGTGCTCGGTGATCTCGATGAGCAGCCGGTGCGCGGCGGCGTCGAGCAGCAGGTCGGTGACGTCGCGGCGCAGCAGGGCGGCGGGCGAGAGGTTGACCGTGAGGGTCATGCCGTCGGGAAGGGAGTCGAGGACGTCGAGCGCGCCGCACAGCGCGACCGTCTCCAGGGCCGGCCCCCAGCCGGCCCGGATGGCGCTCTGGAACCACGCGTCAGGGCCCGGCTGCGGATGCCCGGGGAAGCGGGCGAGGGCCTCCAGGCCCCACACGGCACCGGTGCGGAGGCCGATGACCGGCTGGAGGTGGACGCGGAGGCTCTCGGGCCCGCCGAGGATCTCGAGCACGTCGGCCTTGGCCGGCAGTGTGGTGCCCGTGACCGGGTCGGACGTGTCGAGCGTGATCGTCATGCCGCACACGCTCCTTGGTGGGGAGACGAGGACAAGGCCCTACTCGACCCTCAACGCTCGACGGTAGCTGAGGTAACGGGACAAACGCCTACTTTCTGAGATCGGCCCTCGACCTCGTAGGCTGGAGCAGGTGACGACCCCGACGATCGCGGCGAACGACCCCTGCTGGTGTGGCAGCGGCCGTCGCTACAAGCGGTGCCACCGCGTCGCCGACCTCGACCCGGAGCGCGCGGTCGCCGAGGAGGCGCGCCGGCGAGCCGCCGAGCTCGAGGCCGAGAAGTACGTCCGTCCGGGGCGGCTGTCTCCTCGCCGGGAGGTCCCCGCTGACATCCCGCGGCCGGCCTACACGCTCGACAAGCACGGGCGCCCACGCGACCGCGACTCCGCGCGTCCGAAGGACGCGGAGACGATCGAGCTCATGCGCGCTGCCGGCCGCGCAGCGGCCGAGGTGCTGGCCGCGGTCGGCGCAGCCGTCCGCCCGGGGATCACGACCGACGACCTCGACGCCGTCGCACACGCCGAGTGCATCGCCCGCGGCGGCTATCCGTCACCGCTCGGCTACAACGGCTTCCCGAAGTCGATGTGCACGTCGGTCAACGAGGTGATCTGTCACGGCATCCCGGACTCGACCGTCCTCAAGGACGGCGACATCGTCAACTGCGACGTCACGATCTTCCTCGGCGGGGTGCACGGCGACACGAACGCGACGTTCCTCGTCGGCGACGTCGACGCGGACACCCGCCGGCTGGTCGATGTCACCCGCGAGTGCCTCGACGTAGGCATCGCCGCCGTCCGCCCCGGCAACCGCGTCCGCGACATCGGCAGGGCCATCCAGGACCACGCGGAGGGCCACGGCTTCGGCGTCGTGCGGGCCTTCGTCGGCCACGGCATCGGCCGCTCGTTCCACAGCGATCCGCAGGTCTACCACTACGACAACCCCGCGGCCCGGACCCTCCTCGAGCCCGGCATGACCTTCACGATCGAACCGATGATCACCATCGGCGACTGGCACCACGAGATGTGGGACGACGGCTGGACGGCGGTCACCGCCGACCGCTCCCGCACGGCGCAGTTCGAGCACACCCTGGTCGTGACCGACTCCGGCGCCGAGATCCTCACCCGCGCCTAGGCCGTCGCCTTCGTACGACGGTGACGAGAGCGAGCAGGCCGAGGCCGGCCAGCGGGATCAGCGGTGTGCTCCCGGTGGCGGGGAGGCGGCCGGGGGCAGCCGTGGGCGGCCCGAGGACCCGCCGGGAAGGCGCCGCGTCGAAGGCGATGACCTGCACCCACGAGCCGCGGTCCTCGTAGGGCATCGTCCGGGACGGGCCGATGACCCCGGTGAGCGAGTCGATCGTCGAGCGCGGGTGCTTGTCGCGCCACGCCGCGGGATCTGCCCCGTAGTCCTTGGTCAGCGACGCGATCGTCCGGTCGAGCGCCGCGAGCACGACGGCACGCACCGACCGGCCGTGCAGGTAGCTCCGCGACAAGGTCAGCGAGCTCTTCGCCGGCACGAGGTTGCGCAGCACCAGGTTGTCGGCGGGAGTCCCGTCGTAGACGTGACCGCCGCGGTTGTCGGCCGCCACCACGACGTCGTGCGGGAGATCGGCCAGGACGACGTCACGCAGGTCGTCCATCCACCGTCGGAAGACGGTGGGGCCGGGACCGTCGGTGACGTTGACGTCGTCGTACGACGTCGAGCTTGTGCCGGCGCCCGATCCGTAGGAGCGGCCGTTCCAGGCGCGGACGAGGGCGATCGCCTTCTTCTGGATGGCGGTGCTGCCGCCGGCTCCGACCAGGAGCGGCTTGAAGTCAGCGGCGCGGTGGTCGGTCGTGCCGATCCTGAACTCCATCGCGCGCAGGGCCGTCGGTGTCAGCTTCGGCGCTGCCGCCAGCGCGAGCTCGATCGTCTGCACGCGAACCGCCTTGCCTGCCGAGCGGCTGCTGGCCGGGTCGAGGTAGTCGTCGACCCAGCCTTGGGCCGGCTTGTTGTTCCAGTTGGCGAGGTAGCCCACCTTCGGGTCCACCGAGTGGGGCAGCGCGTCGAAGGGCAGCGGCCCGTTGTTGTCGTACTCGCCTGTCCCCGGGGCCGGGAACCGGGTGTCCCACTTCGGGCTGCGCCTCGGGTAGAGCCCCGGGTGCCAGTAGCCGATGTGGCCGTCGGTGCCGGCGTACATGACGTTCTCGTTCCACGTCATCTGCCGTACCCCGGCTTCGAACTGGGCGAGGTTCTTGGCGCGGTCCCATTGCAGGATGCCGTTGATGTTCTCGAGCTCGCGGTGGTACATCGCGTAGTCGACGGAGCGCGCCTTTGTGCCGTCCTTGCTGAACGCGACGATCGGGCCGTGCACCGTCCGGCAGACCTCGGCGTCCTGCGAGAAGACCGCCGGGCCGAAGGGCACACCCTGCTGCGCTGCGCGGTACTTCACCGTCTCGGTGCGGCAGTCGGCCGGCACCCACGCGCCGTTGTGGAAGTACTCCAGCTTCCCGCCGGTGCGTCGCGTCGTCTCGATGAAGCTGTCGATCGTCTTGGAGTAGCCGGTGGTCATCCCCCACGCGACATTGGTGCCGTAGCCGATGGCGACGGTCGGTACGCCGGGGACGGTGACGCCGCGCGCGTCGTAGCCGCCGCCGTGCACCTCCTGCTCGTACAGCTCGGTCGGGAACGTGTAGCCGAGCTGTGGACCGTTGACGAGCATCGGTGCGCCGGTCGAGGTGCGCTTCCCGCTGACGGTGAACATGTAGGACCCGCCGTGCAGGTTGGCGCGGAACGCGTTCAGGCTGCCGATCATGTTCTGCACGCTGGAGCGGACCGGGGCAGGAAGCCCCGCGGGAGTGGTCGGGGCTGCGGCCGCGCCGGTGCCGGGGCCTGTGGCCAGCTCCGGCGGGAGGGCCAGCGCGTAGGCCGCGCTCTTGCGGTAGACCGCGTCGCGCTGTGACGCGGGCACCGGGTCGTTGTTGGCGAACCGTCCCTCGGCGGGAGGCACGGTGACGGTGGCCTTCTGGTCGCGCTGCCAGCGGACGTCGTTGAACGCCTTCAGCCCCGGCTCGGCGCCGAGTGACTTCTGCAGCGCTCGCAGCAGCTCGACCTCGCGGAACTCCTCACCACCGCTCGCCGCGACGAAGCGCGTGAGCAGGACGCCGGACGCGAGGGTGTCCTTGAGCGTCCAGTCGTTCGGGACGGTCGTCAGCAGCGCGTACTCCGCGGGCAGCTCCGTCGGTGTGGTCTTGACGTGCTGGATGTAGGCGTTGAGGCCGGCGACGTAGGCCTTCAGGACGTTCTGGCTCTCGGCCGGGAGCGCGGCGAACATCGCGGCGTAGTCGGCATCGCTGTAGGTCAGCGTCCGAGTCTGGATGTCCGCCGGAACGCCGCTCGGTCCGACCAGCTCGGCATAGGTGCCCTCCGCGACATGACGTACGCCGTCGGCGAGGAACAGCCGGTCCTCGCCGGCGGAGTAGCCCGCGCCGTACCAGGTGGCGTACGACGAGTCGCCGTAGATCGCCGGTGTGCCGAAGCCGTCGCGGTAGACGCGGGCTCCGGGAAGGCTCTCCGGTGTGCCCGTCGCCTGGAAGCGCCCGTCCTTGTAGCGGCCGTCCCAGTAGAGGACGCGCTGGTCCTCGGTGTGCGGCCCGTAGTCGCCGTTGGCCATGCCGCGCGCCTGGTCGACGGCGGTCACGCGCCCGTTCTCCCCCGGTGGCAGCGCGGTGCCGATCGTCATCGGCTGACGCGGCGGCGCATCGGCCGCGTAGGCCGGCGACGCGGCGAGCAGGGACAGGCCGAGCAGCAGCGCACCGGCGCTGTGAAGGGTGCGCACGGGCCTAGCGTGCCACTCGGGTCATCTCGCGTAGAGGGACGGGCCGGAGACCTGCCGGAGGATCGTCGCCTTCGCGAGACCCTTCGTGTAGTCCTCCTTGCCGGTCGGCGAGCCGTCGGCGTACGCGATCACGACGTGGCCCTGGTCGTCGATCACCATGTCGTTGAAGTCGAGAAGGTTGCGGCCCGCGAGGCAGGTGGTGCCCGCCGTGCACACCGGACCGCGCTGGACCGGGTCCTTCGGCGTTGCGTCGTAGGTCTTCCAGGTCTTGCCGTAGTCGGTCGTGTAGGAGACGTAGAGGTCCCAGACACCCGGGTAGGGCTTGAT
This sequence comes from Frankiales bacterium, assembly GCA_025465135.1. Lineage (GTDB taxonomy): Bacteria > Actinomycetota > Actinomycetes > Mycobacteriales > SCTD01 > RYN-124. The sequence goes on from JAODNA010000058.1 coordinate 45,597, forward strand.
GTTGGGGCTCGTCGCGCTCGGCGCCGCGTTGGGATCGCCCTCCGCCTTCGCGCCGATGAAGGTCACCGCCGCGCGACCCTTGTCGCCGGCCGCGACGACCGGGAAGCGGCTCGTCACGACACCGAGGTCGGCGCCGAGAGCGCTCTGGTTCAGCCAGGTCTTGCCCTTGTCCGGGCTCATCGCGACGTGGATGCGGCCGGTCCCGTGGTCGCCGTCCTTGCTGCCCCAGGCGTAGTAGACGGCGCCGTCCTGCCGGCCGACGTCGACGGCCGGGTGGCCCGAGTCGCCATCGGTCGAGTTGGGGACGGCGTAGCCGGTCCAGCTGAACGTGTTGTCGCGGCTGACGAAGAGCATCTGCTTGCCGTTGCAGCCGTTGGGCGGCAGGTAGACCGTGCCGTCGCGCGGGTCGGTCTTGATGTGCCCGAAGAGAGCAGCGCACGGCCCGCCGGTGAGCGAGCCCTGGTAGACGAGGTTGGCCACCAGGAAGTTCAGGCCGCCGTCGATGCTGATCGCGCAGTTGGCGGCGTAGAGGTCGTTGGTGCAGTAGTAGACGTAGTTGGGGTAACCCACCGGCTTGGGGTAGGTGCCCCCCTCGAGCACGGGCTTGCCCGTCACGACGCTCTGGTGGTCGAAGGCGACGCCGATGGAGCCGCCCATCGTCGAGTGCGTGTAGGTCTTGCCGTCGTCGTCGGTGTAGGCCTGCAGCGAGCCGCCCTGCAGCTCGAGCTGGTTGACGAAGGTGCGGTTGGTCGTCGGGTCGCGGTAGAGGATCGGGTCGGACGTCTGGGCTCCCTCGACCGGGTCGGTGACGTCGTCCCAGGTGGCCTTGTCGTTCCTCGTCGCGTCGAAGCCGTGCACGCGGTAGGTGTTCTTGTTGGCCATGAACAGCACGTTGCCGGTCTTCGGGTTGAAGCCCAGCGTCGGCTCTCCCGCGTCGTCGGCACCACTGGCGTTGCCACGGACGTCGAGGGGGGCGGCCGGGCCGTGGTACTGGCGGAAGACCGGGGCGCCGGCGGTCGAGGCGCTCGACGGCAGCGTGAGCAACGGGCTCGCGAGCAGCGCGAGCGCAGGCAGGACGAGAAGGCGGGAGCGGGTCACGGTTCTCCAGAGCTGGGTGTGTGCTGCCTTCTTCGACACCGGGTGTCCGATTCCTGCGTGCACCTACTCTCGGCACGGTGCGCCTGACGGGCTGGATCGGCTGCGGTGCCGCGGGCAGCGCTCTGGTGGCCGTGGGTGGCTTCGGGGTCGGCGCCGTGCCCGCGTCACTGGCGGACGGCTGGCTGCACGCGAGCTCTTCCGGACGGCTGCTCGCGGGCGTCCTCTCGGGCCTCGGCGTCGTCATCCTGCTGCTGGCCTGGTGGCGCGTCCGCGGTGCGCCGCCTCGCGACGTGCTGCTCTGCGCCGGGATCTGGTGCGTGCCGCTTCTGGTGACTCCCCCGCTGTTCAGCCGCGACGTCTATGCGTACGCCGGCCAGGCGCATCTCGTGGCCGTGGGTATCGACCCCTACACGCACGGCCCCGCCGACGCGGCGGGACCGCTCGCGTCCGAGGTGGACGACGTCTGGGCGCACGCGCGCTCGCCGTACGGGCCGGTCTTCCTGCGCGTCGCGAGCTGGCTGGTTCCAGGGCAGCACGTCATCGCAGCCGTGCTGCTGCTGCGGCTGCTCGCGGTGGTCGGCCTGGCGCTGCTGGCGTGGGCGCTGCTGCGTCTCGCGGCTGAGCCGTCGCGCGCCCTCTGGCTCGGTGTCGCGAACCCGCTCGTCCTGCTGCACGGCGTGGGTGGCGCGCACAACGACACGCTGATGGCCGGGCTGCTCGCCGCCGGGCTTGCGGTGGCGGCGTCGGGGGGCCTGGCCGCGGGGGCTGCGCTGGTGACCGTTGCCGCGCTGGTGAAGCTGCCGGCTGTGGCGGCGCTGGCGTTCCTGCCGTTCCTGCGCCCGGGCAGCCGAGTGCGCGGCTTCGCCGTGGTCGGTGCCGTTGCCGCCGTGACGGCGGTGGGTCTGACCCTGGCGACCCGGCTCGGCTGGGGCTGGCTGCACACGCTGGGGGCGGGCAACGCGCGTCGCAGCCTGCTGTCGGTGTCGACGGGCGTGGGCGTCCTGGCCTCGAACGCGGTCGGCTCTGGAGCGGTGGGAGTCGCGCACGCGGGCGGGCTGCTGCTCGCGGCAGCGCTGGGGCTGCTGCTCCTGCTCCGGGTCGAGCGCGTAGGTCCGCTGCGCGCTCTCGGGCTGACGCTGCTCGCGGTCGTCGTGCTCGGTCCCGTCGTACAGCCGTGGTACCTGCTCTGGGCACTTGCCGTCCTCGCGGCCGTCGCCGGCGCTCGGCTGACCCTCGGACTCGCCGCCGCCTCCGCCGTGCTCTGCTTGCTCATCCTTCCGAGTGGCAGGCACCTGATCCGACCGCCGCTGTACGGCGTACCCGCGCTCCTCGCCGTCGCTGCCGGCTGGACCGCCGCCCGGCGGGTAGATCACTAGATACGGACAATTCCGGCAGGAACGGCCGCTCGCGCGGCGAAGGAGAGTCACATGGCCGCACCGAAGCTCGCGCTGACCGTCCTCCTCGCCGGCGGGATCCTGGCCGGCCCGGGCCTGCTCGGCACGGGCGCGCAGGCCGCACCACGCGCCGCGGCCGCCGGCTGCCCGGCTCCGCCACAGCTGACGTTCGACACTCCGACGTACGTCGACAAGACGCGCGCGGGCGGCGAGCCGCTCGTCTTCACCTACCCCACCGGGCGCCTGCTCTACAGCGCGCACGCCGGCACCACGCACTTCTTCGCACCCGAGGCACCCAACGCCGGCACCACCGCCTTTGCGCAGAACTACACCGGGCAGACCTACATCTGGACGAGCGACGACAACGGGAAGACGTGGACGTTCCGGCCGCGGGTCATCGCCCCCGGCGGCGCTCCGGCCTCCGGCTTCTCCGACCCGGAGTTCGCGATGGACAGTGCGGGTGGCCTCTACTTCTCCGAGATCAACCTCGCCAATGTCGCGGTGAGCAGCAGCAGGGAGGACCACGGAACGACGTGGAACCTCGAGAACTTCACCGGCGCCGTGCTCACCGACCGGCAGTGGATGGAGGCCGACCGCAAGGGTGAGCTGTACTTCGTCGCCAACGGCCAGCCCGGCGGCACCGGCATCCCACCCGGTGTGTCGAGCGGTCACTACATCAGCAAGAGCAGCGACGGCGGCAAGACGTTCACGGCGAGCGTCGACGACCAGACCGGCGGTGATGGCGTGGGCGACATCCGCGTCGACAAGCGCACCGGGACGGTCTACGAGGCGCACTACGACGGCAACAAGCTGAACCTCGCCGCCTTCCGCCACGCCCGCACGGGTGACCTGAAGGCCACCGACACCAACCTCATCGCCAGCGGCGTGAAGATGCTGGCCCACTGGCCGGCCTTCGACCTCGACCCCTCGGGCAACATCTACGTGACCTGGGACGAGAACGGCAAGGGCGATCGTGACGCCGGCGTCTGGTACTCCCGCTCGACGGACGGCGGTCGCACCTGGGCCGATCCGGTGCGGGTCGACACCGACGACAGGACCGACATCTGGCCGTGGATCGGCGTCGGCGACAACGGCCGCGTCGGGATCGCCTGGCTCGAGGCCGACAAGAAGCTCCCGAACCAGGACGCCCAGACTGCCGGCACCTACGGCTGGCGCGTCATGGGCGCCGTCACGACGACCGGCCTCGGCTGCGCGGCCAGCAGGACGCCGAGCTTCAGCGTCGGGACGGCCACGAAGGACCCGATCCACACCGGCACCATCTGCCAGGGCGGCACCGTCTGCCAGGCGGAGCTGATCGACCGCCGGCTCGGCGACTACTTCTCGGTCGACGTCGACAAGACCGGCCATCTGTGGGCCGGCTACTCCGACACCCGGGTTCCTGGCTCGGTGTCGCTGCCGGCGTTCGTCCGCCAGCAGGGCGGCCCCTCGCTCGTCGTGCCGAGGTCGAGCGCCGGCACGACTCCGACTGCGACGACCGGACGGCCGGCGCCCGCCGTCCCCGCCTCCAGCACGCCCCGTGCCGGTGGCGGCAGCCTCGCGAGCACCGGTGCCGGGGCCCAGCTCCCCGCGGCCGCGACGCTGCTGCTCCTCGGCGCCCTGCTGGTGCTTCGCCGTCGCCGCGCCGCGACGACGGGGTGACCAAGGGGCGACGCGGCGAGTCGGCCCTGAGCTTCGTAATCGTCGCGATCATCGCCCTGGTCGTGCTCGGCCTCGCGCTCTCCGGCCTCGCCGCGTTCTTCTGAACCGGGCAGGGCCTACGCAGTCGCGAGGCGGCGGGCCAGGTCGGCAGCGGCGGCATGCGGGTCGGCCGCCTCGGTGAGCGCACGGACGACCACGACGCGGCGGGCCCCGGCCGCGAGCACCTCGTCGAGGTTGCCGGCCTCGATGCCACCGATCGCGAACCACGGCCGCGGGCTCCCGAGCTCCGCCGCCAGGCGCAGCAGCGGCAACCCGGGCGCCGGCCGGCCGGGCTTGGTCGGCGTCGGCCAGGTCGGCCCGACGCAGAAGTAGTCGACGCCCGGCTCGAGGGCCGCGGCGCGGACCTGTGCCTCGTCGTGGGTCGAGCGCCCGATGAGGGGCTCGTTACCGAGCAGCGCGCGGGCAGCCGCAACCGGCAGGTCGTCCTGGCCGAGGTGCAGGACGTCGGGCCGTACGACGGCGGCGACATCGGCGCGGTCGTTGACCGACCACAGCGCCCCATGGCGTTCCGCGGCCGCCGCGAACGTCTCGCAGAGCGCGATCTCGTCGCGTGCCTCCAGGCCCTTCTCGCGCAGCTGCACGCAGTCGACGCCGCCGGCAAGGACCGCGTCGAGGAACTCCGCAAGGTCGCCGCGATCGCGCCGGCCGTCGGTGCAGAGGTAGAGCCGAGCGCCCGCGAGCCGCTCGCGTCGCTTCAGACCGGCGTCAGCCACCGGCGACCGCGCGCACCAGCTCGAGGCGATCACCGTCGGCCAGCGCCGCGGCAGCGACCTCGGATCGCAGCAGCGCGGTGCCGTTGTGCTCGACGACGACGCTGCCCAGGCGCAGCCCGAGCGCGTCGAGAAGCCCGGGAAGCGTCGTGCCCTCCGTGAGCTCCTGCGCCTTGCCGTTGACCGTCACGCGCACTAGAAGCCCGCCGCCTGGGCACGCCGCTTGACCTCGGTGCCGCGGTTCTCCCGCAACGCCTGCAGCGGCGTTCCGGGCAGCGAGTCGTCGGCCGTCGTCAGCCACCGCAGCGCCTCCTCGTCGGAGTAGCGCGCGTCGCGAAGCAGGGTGATCACCGCGGGCAGGTGCTTGACCGGCTGGCCCTCGTCGTCGAGCTGGTCGCCGAGGATGCACAGCACGTCGTCGCCCGGCCGCCGGGAGCCGAGCACGCGGCCGTCCTTGAGCAGCTGGCGCACCGCCATGATGTCCCGACCGGTGCGCTCCGCAACGTCCGGAAGAGGGAGTAGCTCCATGTCCCCGAGCCTAGGCGCTGAACGCAGTACGTTCCCGGCATGACTGAGCTGCCACCGAGGGGCGACCGACCGGGTGACGACGAGCTCGAGGACCCCTGGCACGACCAGCTCGTCGAGGTCAGTGACGACTACGGCGCACCCGAGGTGCTCGCCGTCGTCGCCTTCGTCCTGTCGCTCGTGTCGCTCAGCGGGTTCGGCCTGCTGAACGGCTCCTACTACTTCCTGCCCTACATCAACTCCGCCGAGGGCCAGAAGACCCGGCTGGTGCTGGCCGCCCTGCTCGGCGCGCTGCTCGCCCTCCTTCCCGTCTGGCTCGGCTGGCGTGCCTCGGCACGTGTGCTCGCGACCGATGCGCGCTGGGTCGCCACCCTTGCCCGCGCGGCCGTCATGCTCGGCTTGCTCTCGCTGGTCCTGCGGCTGGTGCTGTCCGTCGTCACCGCTGCGGCGACCGACCCGAGCTCCATCGGGCGGCTCTAGACGCCTACCGGCTCGTCGGAGGCGGCGCTCAGCCGGATCGCATCGAGGACTGCCGCCGTCTGCCGCGACTCCGCCAGCGGCAGGAGCCAGCCGGGTCCGTCCGACAGCACTGAAGACATCTCCTCGACCATCAGCACGTAGGGGTCGGCGGCCGGCACGGCGACCCGCTCGGTATCGGTCCCGTCGGAGACCCACAGCTCCGTCGTGTCGTCCTTCCACGAGGTGTACGGCGCGTCCCGCAGCTCGATCTCACCGCGCTCCCCCGAGATGACGAGCCACTGACCTGTCTCGCCCTGGATGCCGGCGCGGACCTCGGCCTGCGCGCCGGACCCCCATTCCAGGATCGCGTCGGTGACCAGGTCGACACCGGTGGGTCCGTACGACGACCGCGCGGTGACCTGCGCCGGCACACCGGCGCCCACGGCCCACAGGCAGGCCGAAACGGCATAGCAGCCGACGTCGTACAGCGCACCGCCTCCGCGTCCTGGCTCCAGCCGGTAGTTGCCGGCCAGGCTGCCGTCGAACGTGAAGCCGGCCGTCACATGCCGCACCTCCCCGATGTCACGAAGTCGCTGCTGCGCAAGGCGAACCCGCGGGTGCCAGCGGTACCAGGACGCCTCGACAAGCGGCTGCTCGGTCTCCGCGGACACGGTCATCAGCTCGTCCACCTCGCCCGCGGTCAGCCCGAGCGGCTTCTCGCAGAGCACGGGCTTGCCGGCGCGCATAGCCGCGACCGACCATGGCAGATGCATCTCGTTGGACAGCGAGATGTAGACGGCGTCGACCTCCGGATCGGCGAGCAGCTCGGCATAGTCGCCGTACGCCGACACGGGGCCCAACGCGCGCGCCCGCTCCACGTCGCGGGCCGCGACGGCCTGCAACGTCGCCCCGGTCGCCGCACGCACGGCTGGTGCGAGAGCCGTCGTCGCGATCATCCCGGCACCGAGGAACCCCCACCGGATCGTCACGACGGAGGAGCGACCGGCCGGCCGTCGTCGCGCGCCGACTTCGTCGCTGCCTGCATCACCGCGATGTTGCGTCGGGACCCTTGCGGCGTGACGTCCATCGGCTCCCCGGACAGGAGCTGGTCCGCGAGCTGACGGTGGAAGGGCTGAGGAGGTGCGGCAGGGACGGACAGCGTCGTCTCGGACGTGCCCCCCGCCCCGTCGGGGGTGAACATCCGCAGGGCCGCCGGTGCGTCGGAGTGGGACAGCCGGTCCTCGAGGAGGGTGCCGATCTGCGACCGCGCAACGACGCGCTCATGGCGCCAGCCACCGATGAGGCCGCCCTTCGTGCCGAGCACGTAGAACTTCGGCTTCAACGCGGCCGCGAGGTCGGAGTGCGTGAACTCCGCCTCCACGCCGTCGACGAAGTGCAGCAGAACCCGGGTGTGGTCGGCGTTGGTTACGTCGTGCCAGACGCGCTTGTGCGCCGTCGCCGACACCCACTCGACGGTCTGGGGAAACAGGTCGAGAGCCCAGTCGAGGTAGTGGCTGCCCCAGTCGTAGATCGCGCCGCCGCTGTGCGCCTCGTCGGAGTGCCAGTAGTTGCAGGGGTGGCCGTAACCGCCGATGAAGCTCTCGTAGTGGAAGACGTCGCCGATCTGCCCGTTCCGGACAACCTTCTTGAGAGCGAGGTAGTCGGCATCCCAGCGCCGGTTCTGGTAGACGGCCAGCGTCAACGCGCGGTCGCTCGCGGCCTCGATCTGCCGGTCGGCCTCCGCGACCGTGAGGCAGAAGGGCTTCTCGACCACGACCGACTTACCCGCGTCGAGGCAGCGCAGCGTCCACTCGGCATGCGTGTTGGGTGGGGTGCTCACGATGATGAGGTCGACATCGTCCTGGCCGAGCAGGTCGTCGACGGCGCGCACCTCCGGAGCCAGCCCGCGCGCGGCGGCGATCCGCGTCGGGTCGGGGTCGCAGACCGCGCGCAGCTCGAGCCCGTCGGTCAGCGCGATCGCAGTGCTGTGCTCGTGACCGATCGCGCCGTAGCCGAGGATGCCGACCCGGACCGGCCGGGCATCTCGCTGGCCCAGCACGCGCCGTAGCAGTCGGTGCACGACGCGCTGCCAGGCCGGATCGGCGTACGTCTCGGGCGTGGAGCCGACGGTCAGCACGCCGAGCCGGGTGCTGGGGCGCCAGGTGGCGACCGGGTGATCGGCGAAGCGCACGTTGGCGGTCAGCAGGACCTCGACATCGTCCGCCACCTTGTCCTGCACGGGCCACACGTCGGTCACGACGAGGTCGCCGCCGAGGCGCGTGGCGACATCGCCCGCATCGGGGCCGGGACGGACACGGATCTCGTGCGGAGGACTGAGCTGGCCGGGGACCAGACCGGCCGCATCCGTCACGGCCGCGCTCATCGTCGGACCCACCACGAGCACCGGCACGCTGGCTGCAAGCAGCGCGTCCTCGGCGCCGTCCGAGAGCCCGGCAGCACCGAGAACGAGGACGGCGTCACCGTCGAGGCCCTCGCTGACAGCCACACCGCAGCGGGCCAGGTAGTCCAACAGGGGCGCGTGGCGCACGGGGTCGGCGGACACGACGGAGACGCGGGTCAAGGCGCGGGTCATGGGGCGAAGGCTAAGCCGATTTCACCGCTACCGCCGGGTCGGCTAGCCGGGCCGGGTCGGGCTCGGCCCCCTCGGTCATCCGCCGGCGTCCCTGGACGAGGTCGCGAGGGCGGTCGACGGTGAGCATCGCCACGAGCCGCGATCCCGCCATCCAGCAGAAGGCCCAGCCGCCGGCGTCTCCCGGAGATCCCCGCCGTACGACGGAGTCGGCGCCCTTCGCGAAGCCGGCCCACTGGATCGTGTGACCGAGCTGGTCGGACCAGAAGTACGGGATCGGGTCGTAGACCGCCGCCTTGCCGAGCAGCGTCGCGACCGCGACGGTGGGTCCGTGCAGCGCATCGTCCCAGTGCTCCATCCGGAGCCGCGTGTCGTAGCGCGGCGACCACCGGGCCACGCAGTCGCCGACGGCGACGACGCCCGGCACGGTCGTGGCCAGGTGCTCGTCGACGAGCACGCCGTGATCGAGCTGAACCGCGCTGCCCTCCAGCCAGGACGTCTCGGGTGCGGCCCCGACCGCGACGAGCACCAGCTCGGCGGACAGCTTCTCGCCGGACGCGAGGACCACCGCCTTGCGCTGCACCGACTTCGCCGGCGTGTTGAGCCGCAGCTCGATCCCGAGCTCGGCGTACCAGGGAACGGTGAGCTCCCCGACCTCCTGCGGCAGGGCGGCGAGCGGCGCCGGACCGGCCTCGACCACCGTCACGCGACAGCCTGCCTGCGCCGCGCCCGTCGCCACCTCCGCCCCGATCCAGCCGGCGCCGACGATGACGAGCTCAGTGCCTTCGGTGAGGTGGACCGACAGGGTCAGCGCGTCGTCGAGGGTCCGCAGCGGGAAGCCGGAGCCCCGCAGCTTCAGCGCGTGAGCGCCCGTCGCGAGCACGAGGCCGTCGTACGGCACATCGCCGTCTGCGGTCTCCACCGCGCCCGCGCGGAGTCCCGTCGCGGGCCGGCCGAGCCGCAGGTCGACATCGAGGTCGTCCCACGCGACGTCGAGCTGCACGTGGTCGTCGCCGCCGCGCAGCACCTCCTTGGACAGCGGCGGCCGGTCGTAGGGCACGTGCTCCTCCGACGCGAGCAGCGTGATGGTGCCGTCGTAGCCCTGCGCGCGGAGCTCCTGCACGCTGCGCGCACCCGCCAGGCCGCCCCCCACGACGACCACCCGCTTCATGCGAGCAATATCCGCCGACGCCAGCCCCAGCGCAGGGTTGCCACGCTGGCCGTGAGGGTGACGACGTTGATGGCCAGCTCGATCGCGCCACCTCCGCCGGAGGTCCAGATGTCGTGCTCGAGGTCGTAGAGGACATCCATGCACGCGAGGTAGACGCCCGCGCCGCCGCCGGTGAGCAGCCACAGCAGGGCGGTACGACGGCTGCGCCACAAGGCCTCGGCTGCCAGCACCGCGCAGCCGGCGAGCCACGCGTCAGCGAGTGGGAAGGCGTTCTCGAACTCGACGTAGGCGGGCCGCGTTGAGCTGGCCAACAGGGAGCGGCCGCCGAGGTACCAGATGAGCCAGTAGGCGAGCACGAGGGCGCCTGCCAGGAGGAGCGCCCACGCCACTGCCCTACGACGGCGCAGGTCGGGCACGACCGTCAGGCGTCACGCCGCACGAGCGCGACGCCTGCGAGGACCAGGGCGACGACGGCGTAGAGCAGGAACACGCCGAAGCCGGTCCACGGCCCGAGCTGCGTCGAATCCGGGTGCAGGCTGTAGATGCCCTGGCCCGCGTTGCTCGGGAGGTACTTCCCGATCGCATCGGACCAGCTCGCCGGCAGGAAGTGCACGACGACCGGCACCACGAACAGCAGGCCGAACAGCGTCGAGATGGCACCGGCGGTGTTGCGAAGAAGGGCTCCCAGCCCGAGGCCGAGCAACCCGATCCCGGCGAGGTACAGCGCGGACCCGATCACCGCGCGTGCGACGCCCGGGTGACCGAAGCTCGTCTCGATGTGCTTCGACGAGAGGATCGACTGGCCGATGAAGAACCCGAGCACGCACGTCGGGATCATCAGGACCAGGACCGTCACGGCGTAGACCAGTGCCTTCGCCCACAGCACCGGCAGCCGAGCGGGCACGGCGGCCAAGGTGGCGCGGATCATGCCGGTTGCGTATTCGCCGGTCACGATCAGGACACCGAGGACGCCGATGGCGAGCTGGGCGAAGAAGCCGCCGACCAGGCTCACGCCGACCGGGTCGAAGTTGAGCGCGTCGCGCGGGTCGCGAGGTGGCCAGTGGGCGCGGATGACGGATGGCACCAGGATCGAGAAGCCGATGACGAAGACGATCGCCGCCAGCAGCGACATCACCGTCGATCTCAGGGTGCGGAGCTTCGTCCACTCCGACAGGACGACCCGCGCAGGTGTCACGCGCTGGACGACCGCGGGGGCGGTCACGCGCTCGTCCCGGTGAACTCGAGCGAGTCGTGGGTGAGCTCCATGAACGCCTCTTCCAGCGATGCCGCCTGAGCGGCCAGCTCGAGCAGGGTGATGCCGGCCTTGCCTGCGGCGATGCCGATCTGGTCGGTCGAGAGACCGGCGACGCTCAACGCCCCATCGGCGCTGGGCGTGACGGTGACGTCCGGCGTCTTGAGGACCTTCGTCAGCCCGGCCGGGTCGGTGGTGCGCACGCGCACGAGGTTGCGGCCGGCGGAGTTGATGAACTCCTTCACGCCGACATCGGCGATGAGGCGACCCTTGCCGACGACGAGCAGATGGTCGGCCGTCTGTGCCATCTCGCTCATGAGGTGCGACGAGACCAGCACGGTGCGGCCACCCGAGGCCCGCTCCTTCAGCAGCTCGCGGATCCAGCGGATGCCCTCCGGGTCGAGGCCGTTGACCGGCTCGTCGAGGACGAGGGTGCTGGGGTCACCGAGCAGCGCGGTCGCGATACCGAGCCGCTGGCCCATGCCGAGCGAGAACCCCTTGACCCGCTTGCGGGCGACGTCGTGCAGACCGACGACGTCGATGAGCTCGTCGACGCGCGAGGTGGGGATCCCGGAGGTCTGCGCGAGCGCCAGCAGGTGGTTGCGCGCGGACCTGCCCGTGTGGACGGCGCGCGCCTCGAGCAGTGCGCCGACCTCGTGCATCGGCGCGGCGTGCGCGCGGTACGGCTTGCCGTTCACCGTCACGGAGCCGGCCGTCGGCCTGTCCAGCCCGAGGATGAGTCGCATCGTCGTGGACTTGCCGGCGCCGTTGGGGCCGAGGAAGCCGGTCACCACTCCGGGTCGCACGACAAAGCTGAGGTTGTCGACAGCGACCTTGTCGCCGTACCGCTTCGTCAGGCCATGGGCCTCGATCACGCAGGGACCTCCACATCGTCGCGCAAGGGGAACGCGTCCTTCCACACCGGCTCGTAGCCGGCAGCCACCAGCATGCCCGCAACCGCCGCGGGCGAACGCGCGTCGGAGATCGCGAACTGCTCCTGCGCCTCGCCGGGGGTCGTGTAGCCACCGGGTTCGGTCGAGGAGCCGGCGCTCATGCTGGTGACGGCGATGCGCACGAGGCCGTCGCGCAGCGCAGCCGGCTCCCGGGTCGAGAGCACGATGCCGGCCTCGGGGACGGCGAGCCGCAGGGCGGCCAGCGCCTGGACGTACTGCGCGTCGGTCACCGGGACCGCCGGCTGGAAGCCCGACGCGCTCGGCTTGATCCGCGGCAGCGAGACGGTCACCTCGGTGCGCCAGTACTCCCGCTGCAGCCAGGCGGCGTGGTGCGCCACCGCGAGCACGTCGGCGCGCCAGTCGTTGCCGAGGCCGAGGAGCGCACCGATCCCGAGTCGTCGCACGCCGGCCTCGGCGGCCCGCTCCGTGGACGACAGCCGGCGGTCGTAGTCGCGCTTCCACCCGGCGAGGTGGGTCTGCGCGTAGCGCTGCCGGTCGTAGGTCTCCTGGTAGTGGACGACGCCCTCGAGCCCGGCCTCGACGAGCCGCGCGTAGGTGTCGTCCGACCAGGTCTGCGTCTCGATGCTGATGCTCGGTACGACGGGGCGAAGTCTTTCGACGCACGCCACCAGGTAGTCGGCGCCGACCTCGACGCGGTGCTCCCCGGCGACGAGCAGCAGGTGCCGGAAGCCCTGTGCCGTAAGGGTTTCTGCCTCCGCGGCGACGGCGTCGACCGAGAGCGTCCGGCGCACGACGTCGAGGCCCTTGCTGAAGCCGCAGTAGGTGCAGGAGGAGAGGCAGGCGTTGCTGACGTAGAGCGGCGCGAACAGCCGGACGGCCCGCCCGAACCGCTGCAGCGTCACTGCCCGGGCGGCCTGCGCGAGCTCCTCGACGCGCGGTGTCGCGGCCTCGCTGAGCAGGGCAGGCAGGGCGTCCAGCCCGGGGTGCTGGAGGGCGCGATCGACGTCGGCGCCGTCGTACTCCCGGCTCGTCAGGTCCAGGGTGTCGAGGTAGGTCGCGAACCGCCCCCGGGGTGCGCTCATGAAAGGAACCCGGTCAGGGGGCTTGACGCGTCGGCGGTGTCGAGCACGGCGCCCCGGCCGGCCAGGTGACCGAGCCGGCCGGCCTCGGTGGCAAGCGCGAAGGCCCGCGCCATCCGCACCGGGTCGGCGGCCACGGCGATGGCGGTGTTGACCAGTACGGCGGCAGCCCCGATCTCCATGGCCTCCGCGGCGTCGCTCGGCACGCCGAGCCCGGCATCGACGACGACGGGGACGTGTGCCTGCTCGACGATGACCTCGATCGCGTCACGGGTGCGCAGGCCGCGGTTGCTGCCGATCCACGCTCCGAGCGGCATCACCGTCGCGCAACCGGCCTCCTCGAGGTGCCGGCACAGGACGGGGTCGGCGGAGCAGTACGGCAGCACGGTGAAGCCCTCGGCGACGAGCCGCTCGGCCGCCTTCAGCGTCTCGATCGGGTCGGGCGCGAGGGTGCGCGGGTCCGGCGTCACCTCGAGCTTGACGAGGTCGGCGCCCGTGGCGGCGCGGCCGAGCCGCGCCAGCCGGACGGCCTCGTCGGCGTCGACCGCGCCCGAGGTGTTGGGCAGCAGGACCATCTCCGGCGGCACGAAGTCGAGGACGTCGCCCGCCCCCTGCTTGTCGAGCTCGACCCGGCGCAGCGCCACGGTGACGATCTCGGCGCCGCTCGCGAGCAGGGCGTCGCGCATCACGGCGTGCGAGCGGAACTTGCCGGTGCCGACGAGCAGCCGGCTGGTGTAGGCGCGCGCCGCGATGACGAGCGGGTCGGTCACGTCGTCTCCCCACGCCGGCGTTACCCGGATCGGGTGCTGCGGGTCGCCGACGGGCTGGTCGGCCTCTCAGCCCGCGTCCGCAGGCTCCCCGGTACTGACGCTGCCGACTCTAGCCGCGCCGCAGCGCCGCAGCCGGCCCAGCCCCGCCCCAGTCCCGCCCCCAGCCCCGCCCCCAG
>JAODNA010000080.1 GCA_025465135.1 Frankiales bacterium
TCTTGACACCGGTAGGGATCGCCTGGCCGGAAACTCCGCGAGGGGACGCGACGTGGCAGGACGACCAGTAGTGGGTCTCGACATCGGGACCTCCGGCGTACGCGCCGCCGAGCTCACGACCGGCAAGGGGACCGCGACGCTCGAGCGCTTCGGGCAGGTGGCGCTCCCTGACGGTGCGGTCCGCGACGGAGAGGTCATCGACGTCGAGGCCGTGGCCGCAGCGATCAAGCAGCTGTGGAGCCAGGCGAAGTTCAGCAGCAAGAAGGTCGTCGTCGGCGTCTCGAACCAGAAGGTGGTCGTCCGTCAGGTCGACCTCCCGTGGCTCCCGGTCGCCGAGCTGCGCAAGTCGCTCAGCTTCCAGGTGCAGGACTTCATCCCGATGCCGGTGGAGCAGGCGATCCTGGACTTCCACCCCCTCGAGGAGTTCACCAACGACGCCGGCGGCCGGATGCTCCGCGTCCTTCTCGTCGCCGCGGCCCGCGACATGGTCGGCAGCGCGATGGACGCGGTCACTAAGGCCGGCCTCGAGCCCGCCATGGTCGACCTCAACAGCTTCGCAGTTCTCCGGTCGCTCGTCTCGGGCGGCTCCGGGATCGGCTCGATGGAGGCTGAGGCTCTCGTCGACATCGGCGCCAGCGTCACCAACATCGTCGTTCACCAGGGCGGTGTCCCACGCTTCGTCCGCATCCTGCTGATGGGCGGCGCCGACATCACCGACGCCGTCGCAGAGCGCCTGGGGGTTCCGATGGACCAGGCCGAGTCGGTCAAGCAGGGCAGCGGCCTGATGACGGTCGCCGGCAGCGTCGACAGCCACCCGGCGAGCCGGGCGATCGAGCAGACCGGAAGCGCCTTCGTCGACGAGGTCCGCGGCTCGCTCGACTACTACCTCGCTCAGGCCGGCGCAGCGCGCATCGGCCGCGTCGTCATCTCCGGCGGTGGGTCGCGGCTCTCTGGCCTGGTCGAGCGCCTCGCTGCCGCAACCCGGCTCCCCGTCGAGCTGGCCCGTCCGATGTCCTCACTCAAGCTCGGCAAGACCGGCCTGACCGATGACCAGCTCGCGTACGTCGAGCCCATGGTCACCGTTCCGGTGGGTCTCGCCATGGGGGTGGCTTCATGAGCCTCATGACCGAGACCGGTGCTGCTGTCAGCCTCGACAGCCTGCCCCGCGTCAACCTGCTGCCGCCGGAGATCGCGGAGTCCCGCCGCTTCCGTCGCATCCAGATCGGTCTCGGCGGTGCCGTCCTCGGCGCCGTGGGGGTCGTGGCCCTGCTCTACGTCGCTGCGAGCAGCAGCGTGTCCAGCGCGCAGTCGGACTTCGACAGCGCGACGGCGACGCACACCTCGCTGCAGAACCAGACCGCGCAGTACCGCGACGTGACCGCCGTCTACGCACGGGCCGCCGCCGCCAAGGCGATGCTCACCTCCGCCATGGGCGAAGAGGTTCGCTACTCGCTGTTCCTCAACGACCTGGGCCTGTCGATCCCCGAGAACGTCTGGCTGAAGAACGTGACGTTCGCCCAGACGGCACCGACAACCGCTACCCCGGGCGCGGCCGCCGGCGCAGTCGGCACCGTGACGTTCACGGGCGTCGGCTTCAGCCACGACGACGTCGCTCTCTGGCTCGAGTCGCTCGCGACCGAGAAGGGCTACGCGAACCCGTATTTCAGCAACTCCACCGAGGCGCTGATCGGCTCGCGCAAGACGGTGAACTTCACCTCGTCGGTGTCCTTGACCACGGCCGCCTACTCCGGTCGCTACACCAAGCCGGCTGGAGGCTGACATGGACAAGCTCAAGCAGTACGTCGTCTTCACCGTGCTCGGGTGCCTCGTTGTGCTCGCCGGCGGGTACTTCCTGCTCGTCTCCCCGAAGCGCTCGGACGCCGCGGACCTCCGCACCAAGGCAGCCGGCGTCGTCTCCGACAACGCGAACCTGTCGAACCAGCTCGCAGTCCTGAAGAGCCAGGCGAAGGAGCTGCCGAAGAAGCAGGCAGAGCTCGCCGCGGTCGCCGCGAAGATCCCGGACAACCCGGCGTTGCCCGCGCTGATCAGGGCCCTGACGACCGCTGGTGTTGCCACCGGTATCGAGCTGGTCAGCGTGACCCCGGGTGCCCCCGTCGCCACGGCCGCGGGTCCCGCCGGAGCCGTGGCTCCGGCTGCTCCCGCCGCCGCGGCCGCCGCACCCGCTGCCACCTCGGCCGGCACGCTCACCGCCATCCCCGTCAGCCTGAGCGCCGTCGGGACCTACGTCGCGGTCAAGAACTTCGTTGCGCAGCTCGAGAACCTGTCCCGCTCGATGCGGGTCTCCAACCTGGTCATCGCACCGGGTGTCAACCCCGTCAAGCCGGCACCGGCCGGCGCGTCGACGGATGACGGTCGATCGCTGACCGCCACCATCTCGGCGCAGGTGTTCATGGCCGTCAACCGGCCCGCCGCAACTGCAGTGACCGTCCCCGGCCAGGGAGTCGTCGGCACGACGGTCGGCCCTGCCGCCCCCGTCGCACCGGTCACCCCGGCGAAGAAGTAGGAGCGCGATCATGAGCCAGGACACGTTCCCCTTCGCCGAGGGCGATGAGGCACCGGCGTTCGCCGAAGAGGGCGAGAGCAACCGCAAGGCCCTGCTGGTCGCCGGCGGCGTCGTTGCCGCCCTCGTGCTCGGCGCAGGCGGCTGGTTCTTCCTCGGCGGCAGCAGTGACACCCCCGTCGACTCGGCCTTCGTGCCGAGCAAGACGCTCCGCCCGGCTGCAGTGGCGCCGAAGCACGTGGTGGCCAAGCCGGCGAAGAAGCTGCCCGCGCCGTACACGGCCAAGCTCGGCCGGGACCCGTTCCGTGCGCTCTATGTCCTCCCGGTCGCCGCTCCGGCCACCTCGACGACGACGACGGGTGTCACCCCCACGACCACCGGTTCGACAGGAACCACCGGTTCGACGGGGACCACCGGTTCGACCGGCAGCACGGGGACGACGACCCCCGGCACCAGCCGCTACGCGCTGAAGCTCGTGTCGATCAGCGCCGGCAAGCCCGGCGAGGTGCGCGTGTTCACCTGGCTGGTCGACGGCAAGAAGACCCTCGTCATCCCCAACCAGCGCTTCGGCAAGGTCGGTGAGCTGGTGGTGCTGGCCTACGAGAACAACGCGGCCGGAACTGCCAAGGGCGCCATCATCCAGGTCGGCGATGACAGTCCGATCGACGTGCTGCTCGGCGAGAGCGTCAGCGTTCTCTAGATCGCGGCCGTGGGACACTGCGTCCCGTGCTTCGTTGGTTGACCGCTGGGGAGTCCCACGGCCCCGCCCTTGTGGCGGTGCTCGAGGGACTCCCCAGCGGCGTTTCCACGTCCACCGAGTCTGTGGCGGACGAGCTCGCGCGGCGGCGCCTCGGGCACGGCCGCGGCGCCCGCATGGCGTTCGAGCGTGACGAGGTCACGTTTCTCGGCGGTGTCCGCCACGGCCTCACACAGGGCGGTCCGGTCGCGGTGACCATCGGCAACACGGAGTGGCCGAAGTGGTCGACGGTGATGAGCGCCGACCCGGTCGCCGCCGAGGAGCTGGAGGGCCTCGCGCGCAACGCCCCGCTCACACGTCCCCGGCCGGGCCACGCCGACCTGGTGGGGATGCAGAAGTACGGCTTCGACGACGCCCGGCCGGTGCTCGAGCGAGCCAGCGCCCGCGAGACGGCCGCGCGGGTCGCGCTCGGCGCCGTCGCGAAGGCCTTCCTCGGGCAGGCGTACGGCGTGGAGGTGCTGAGCCACGTGGTGAGCATCGGGTCCGCGCAGGTCGATGAGGGGGTGCCCCCCCGGCCGGTCGACCTGCCGGTCATCGACGCGAGCCCGGTCCGCGTCTTCGATGTGGCGAGCAGCCAGCGGCTGGTCGACGAGATCGATGCCGCCCACAAGGACGGAGACACGCTCGGCGGCGTGGTCGAGGTCCTGGCCTACGGCCTGCCTCCCGGCCTGGGCAGCCACGTGCACTGGGACCGGCGGCTCGACTCCAGGCTGGCCGGCGCGCTGATGGGCATCCAGGCCATCAAGGGCGTCGAGATCGGCGACGGGTTCGAGGCGGCGCGCCGGCGGGGGAGCGAGGTCATGGACGAGATCGTGCGCGGCGAGGACGGACTGCAGCGGACGAGTGGGCGCCTCGGCGGCACGGAGGGTGGGATGTCCTCCGGCGAGCTGCTCCGCGTCCGGGCGGCGATGAAGCCGATCAGCACCGTGCCGCGCGCGCTGCGGACGGTCGACGTTGCGACGGGCGAGGCGGCGGTGGCTCACCACCAGCGCAGCGACGTGTGCGCGGTCCCGGCTGCTGGCGTCGTCGCGGAGGCGATGGTCGCCCTGGCGCTGGCCGACCTGTCCCTCGAGAAGTTCGGGGGTGACTCGGTGGAGGAGACGCGACGCAACTACGAGGGCTACCTCAAGAGCCTCACGATCCGTTGACAGCTCCCGCACTCGTGCTCGTCGGTCCCCCCGGTGCGGGCAAGACAACCGTCGGTCGCCTCGTCGCGGCCCGCCTCGGGCTCCCCTTCCGCGACACGGACGACGACATCGTGACCGCGACGGGCAAGACGATCCCCGAGCTGTTCTTCGACGACGGCGAAGAGGCGTTTCGAGCCCTGGAGAGCGACGCCGTACGCCGTGCGCTCGGTGAGCACGCAGGGGTTCTCAGCCTGGGTGGCGGCGCTGTGCTCGACCCGGGCACGCGAGCTCTCCTCCTCGGCCACCGGGTGGTCTTCCTGGCGGTGGGTCTCGCGGCCGCGACCAAGAGGGTCGGCATGTCCGCCGCGCGTCCGGTCCTTGCGCTCAACCCCCGTGCCCAGCTTCAGCTTCTCCTCGAAGCGAGGTTGCCGCTGTACCGCGAGGTCGCCTCGCTGGAGGTGGCGACGGATGGCAAGCCGCCCGAGCAGATCGTTGAGGAGATCCTGGCCGTCCGGTGAGCCCTGGACGCAGAGAGGCCCCGGCGATGCCGGGGCCTCTCTGCGTTCGATGCGTCAGACGATCCGGAAGGCCGGCTTCCGGCGGTTGCCGACGGTGAGGATCCCGCCGGCGAGGAGCAGGAGCAGTCCGAGCTCGAGGAGCACCCCGCTGTTGCTCCCCGTGAACGGCAGCGCTGTCGGCGCCGTCGCTGCCGGGGTGGCCTCGACAGGTGTCGTCGTCTGACCGGTCACCGGCTTCTTCGGCGGGGTCACCGGGGCGACAACCGGTCCGCTCGCGCCGCCGGTGGTGCCGCCGCTGACCACGTTGGGCAGGCAGGTCCCGTTGGTGCCCATCGTCGTGCCCTTCGGGCACGGGCCGACGGTCGGCGCGACGACGGGCGGTGTGCAGGTTCCGTTGGCGCCCATCGTCGTACCGGTCGGGCAGACCACCGGCGGCGCGCAGGTCCCGTTGGCACCCATGGTCGTTCCGGCCGGGCAGGGGCCGACCGGCGGAATGACCGCCGGAGCCTCGCACGTGCCGTTGGCCGTCATGGTCGATCCGGCCGGGCAGGTGACCGGGGGCACGACGACAGGCGGCGTGCAGGTGCCGTCGGCCGCCATCGTGGTTCCGGCGGGACAGACGACGGGCGGGACGCAGCTGCCGTTGGAGCCCATGGTCGTGCCGGCCGGGCAGACGACCGGCGGCGGGATCTGGCGGACGTAGAAGATGCCGGTCGCGGATCCGCCGGACGGGACGGTGAGTGCCTCGGTGGCGCCCGTGGCGGCCCCGTTGATGACGGCGGTGCTGCCGCACTGCACGAAGGTGTAGCCGGCGGGCGCGCCGGCAGCCATCGTGTAGTCGCCGGCGCTGACGTTGGTCGGGGCGAGCGGGTTGGTCTGGCTCGCGATGGTCGAGGCCGGGGTGCCGCCGGTGGCGGCCAGCGTGCCGGCTCCGACCTCAGTCGTGGTGGCGCCGGTGGCAGGGCACAGGTAGATGTGCCCGGCCAGCGTCTGCACCGGCGCGGGGATCTGCCGGACGTAGAAGACGCCTGTCGCGGACCCGCCGGAAGGCACGTTCAGTGCTTCGGTGGCGCTGGTGGCCGGGCCGTTGATGACGGCCGTGCTGCCGCACTGCACGAAGGTGTAGCCGGCGGGTGCACCCGCGGTCATCGTGTAGTCCCCGGCGTTGACGCTGGTCGGGGCGAGCGGGTTGGGCTGGCCGGCGACGGTCGAGGCGGGGGTGCCGCCGGTGGCCGTGAGGCTGCCGGCGGCGATCTCAGTGGTGGTCGGGCCGGTCGACGGGCACAGGTAGATGTGACCGGCCAGCGTCTGAACAGGCGCGGGGGTCTTCGAGCAGGGCGGCAGGTTGACGACGCTGCCGCTCGCGGGCGCGTCGAACGTGTCCGAGTCCGCGATCCCAGGCGCGGTCGGCGTCCAGTAGACGTGGACCGCCACGCTCGCGGTGCCGGCGTTGCCGGGGATGTCCGTCTGGTCGAACTCGTACGACGCGTTCGGCGCCAGCGTCGTCGTGATAGGCGAGGCGGGCACCTTGCTCGCGGGGTCGGGCGAGAAGGACGTGATGTCCACCTTGGCGACGTCGTTTGCCGGGACGAGGTCGGTAGCGCCGACCCAGTGGACCGAGTAGGTGCCGGCAGCCGTGTCGCAGATGGCGGTGCCCTGGATCGCGGTCGTGTGTGCCGACGCGGCCAGCTCACCGAGCGCAAGGACGCCGGTCGTGGCCAGCGGTACGACGACGGCCATGGCGGTCAGTCGCTGCCGCCACCGGGGCTGGCCAGAGCGCGGCGCGCCGGGCGTACCTGAGAGATCTGAGGTGGTGCGCACGCGGGGACTCCCGTCCGAGTTGCGGGCGTCAGAAGACGCCCTGCTCACTGGGGCAGGTCGGTCTCGCCACTCACTCCCCGGACGGTCAGGCGACCGGGTCTCTCCGTGCGCTTCCTTGCGGCAACGTCGGTGGGGACCGTCCGGATCAACGCTTCCTTGACCTACGCCGAGTTGTACCCGCCGTAGCCGATTCGGCACTCTCTGTAAGAATTGTCCAGATGAGTACCGAACCAGACACGCAGAGTAACAGGAGGCTGGTCACAAAGAACTAGGCCAAACGGCGGAAGCTGGGCCCGATCGGCAACTGGCTAGCGTGGCACGCGTGAACGCGACGCGGATTGCGGTGCCGGGGTCGGCGCCGTACGACGTCGTCGTCGGGCACGACCTCCACGGTGAGCTGGCCGACCTGCTGAAGGACAGCAGCCGGGTCGCTGTGATCCATCCCGTCGGTCGACGGGCTGCAGCAGAAGCCGTGCGGGAAGCGCTGCCCGGGGCCCACCTGCTGGAGGTTCCCGACGGCGAGGCCCAGAAGGACCTCTCGGTCGCCGCTTCCTGCTGGGATGCGCTCGGTCGCCTCGGCTTCACGCGCAGCGACGCGATCGTCGGTCTCGGCGGGGGAGCGACCACCGACCTCGCGGGCTTCGTGGCGGCGACGTGGCTGCGCGGGGTCAAGGTCGTGCACGTCCCGACAACCCTGCTGGGCATGGTGGACGCGGCGGTCGGGGGCAAGACCGGCATCAACACCTCCGCCGGCAAGAACCTCGTGGGCGCCTTCCACCCGCCGGCGGCGGTCCTGGCCGATCTGACCGCGCTGGAGACGCTTCCACGAGCCGACTACGTCTCGGGGCTCGCCGAGATCGTCAAGGTCGGGTTCACGCACGACCCGGCCATCCTCGACCTGGTCGACGAGGACGCGACGACCCCGCACGGCCCCCACACCCGCGAGCTCATCGAGCGGGCCGTCGCGGTCAAGGCGGCGGTGGTCGGCGACGACCTCACCGAGCAGGGCTCGCGGGAGTTCCTGAACTACGGCCACACCCTCGGCCATGCGGTCGAGAAGGTGGAGGGCTACCGCTGGCGGCACGGCGCAGCGGTCAGCATCGGGCTCGTCTTCGCCGCCGAGCTCGGCCGCCTCGCCGGCGGCCTCGATGACGCGGTCGCCGCCCGCCACCGGGCCCTGCTCGACGTCGTCGGGTTGC
This sequence comes from Frankiales bacterium, assembly GCA_025465135.1. Classification (GTDB taxonomy): domain Bacteria; phylum Actinomycetota; class Actinomycetes; order Mycobacteriales; family SCTD01; genus RYN-124. The sequence goes on from JAODNA010000080.1 coordinate 7,944, forward strand.
CGACGCGGTACGACGGCGACTGGGAGCAGCTCCACGCCACCATGGCCGTCGACAAGAAGTCCCGGGGGAGTCGCCTGCGTTTCGTCGTGCTCGAGGGGCTGGCAAGGCCGACGATGCTCGAGAACCCCGAACCGTCCCTCCTGGAGGCGGCGTACCAGGAGGTCCGCAAGGACCGCGGCGGAGAGGCGAGACCGTGAGAGTGCTGGTGCTGAACGGCCCGAACCTCGGGCGGCTCGGCAGCCGGGAGCCGCTCGTCTACGGCGACACGACCTACGACGAGCTCGTCGCGCTCTGCCGGGCCGCCAACCCTGAGGCCGACGTCCGCCAGACCGACGACGAGGCGACGATGATCGGCTGGCTGCACGAGGCGGCCGACAGCGGCGCGCCGGTGGTCCTGAACGCCGCGGCCTGGAGCCACTACTCGATAGCGCTCCGCGACGCCTGCTCTCAGCTGACCGGACCGCTCGTCGAGGTGCACATCAGCCAGACGGCTGCCCGGGAGGACTTCCGCCACGCCAGCGTGGTCAGTGCCGTGGCGACAGGGACCATCACCGGTCTGGGGGTCGACGGATACCGGCTCGCACTCGACTGGCTGGGCCGTCTGTAACACCACGGCCCGCGCCTCCGCTGTTGTTGGCGGACCAGGAGAACAGGAACCGGTGCTGACCGAGCTGCGGGCGACGGAGCCGGTGTCGAGCGGAGACCCCCTCGATGCCGCGCTCCGACGCGCGTGCGCCGGCGACGAGGACGGGTTCCTTGCGCTGTGGCGGGCCTTGCAGCCTCGGCTGCTGCGCTACTTGCGGGTCAAGGCCGGCAACGGGTTCGAGGACGTCGCCGCCGAGACCTGGCTGCAGGTCGTGCGCGACATCGCCGCGTTCTCGGGCGATGCCGTCGCCTTCCGCAGCTGGTTGTTCACCATCGCCCGACACCGCGCGATCGACGCTGCCAGGTCCCGACGGGCCAGGCCGCTGGTCCTCGTCGACGACCTGGCGGTCCTGGAGGTGCGACAGCACATGGGCTCGGCGGAGGACGTTGCACTCGAGCGGGCCTCGACGGAGCGGGCATTGGCTGTCCTGCGCTCACTGCCCGCGGACCAGGCCGAGATGGTCGCGCTCCGCGTGCTGGGCGACCTCGACGTGGCGACCGTCGCAGCGATCGTCGGCAAGTCACCGGGGGCGGTACGGGTCAGCGTGCACCGAGGACTGCGCGCGCTGGCCGAACAGCCCCGGCTCGAGCCCCTGGAGGAGACGTGATGCAGGACGACGACGGCCTGATGGCCGCACCTCTGGTGCGCGCGCTGCAGGGGCCGGCTGCACCCGGCGAGCTGGCGGGTGAAGCCGCGGCGCTGTCCGCCTTCCGCAGGGCAACCGCGGCGCGGCCGCGGCGGCACGCGCTGCGCGTGGTCACCGGCGCGTCCGCCCTCGTGCTGGCCATGACCGTGTCCGGCGGCGTCGCCGCTGCCTACACGACGACGCTCCTGCCGGCTCCGGTCCAGGACGTCGCCCACGGCGTGATCGCCTCGATCGGCGTGATCCCCGCTCCGCACGAGTCCCGCCGGCAGCTGCGTCGTCAGCTGGCGGTCGCGACGCACCGCGCGAACGCCCAGCACCCCTCGCCTGCGCCGCCCGCGCTCGTGCCGCCCGCGCCCTCGCCCTCGCCGGGCACACACGCCGTGCAGCCTGGACGGGTCCGGCCCTCACCCACCGCTGCCGCGCCCTCCGCCGCCGCCAGTCCGGCACCTCGCGCCACCCTCACCGCCGGGGCCTCGCGCCGTGCGGTGCCGGTCCACCAAGGACTCGACCTGCGCGGGGTCATGACCCGTAGCGGGAAGGCCCTGGCGAACCAGACCGTCTACGCGGCCGTGTACGACGTCGGTGGCTCTGCCTGGCGGCGCGTGGCAAGCGGGCAGACGGCGTCCGACGGCACCATCGTCCTGCACGTCGGGCCACTGGTCCGCAACGGACGCGTCCGCCTCGCCGGGCAGGGCGTGTTCAGCGCGGCGATCCGCATCACCGTCATCCCGCGCGTCGTCGTGTCACTGGCCCGCAACGCGGCGGGCGACCGCTATGTCGTCAGTGTGCGCGCCGACGGCGGTGCGTCCGGCGACCGCGCGGTTCTGCAGCGCTACGACGGGACCCAGTGGGTCGACGTCGCGTCGCACTCGCTCACCGCGGAGGCCCGGACGAGGTACGTCATCCCCGTACCGACCGCGGATCCGGTCCGCTACCGGGTGCGGCTCGCGGCGACGGCCGTGCACGGCCCGTCAGGCGCCGGCTTCACCGCCCAGCCCTGAGGGCAGCCGCCGAAAGCGTCAGTAGACTCGCTGCTCATGGCGACGACGAACGACCTGAAGAACGGCATGGTTCTCGACCTCGACAACGGGCTGTGGTCGGTGATCGAGTTCCAGCACGTCAAGCCCGGCAAGGGCGGCGCCTTCGTGCGCACCACGCTGAAGAACGTCCTGAGCGGCAAGGTCGTCGACAAGACCTTCAACGCCGGTACGAAGGTCGACATCGCAACGGTGGACAAGCGCGACATGACCTTCCTCTACAAGGAGGGCACCGACTACGTCTTCATGGACAGCGACACCTACGACCAGGTCTACGTCCCCGAGACCACGTTGGGCACGGCGAAGGACTACCTGCTCGAGAACATGGGTGCGATCGTCGCCATGCACGAGGGTGCGGCGCTCTACGTCGAGCTGCCGGCCTCGGTCGAGCTGCTCGTCGCCCACACCGATCCAGGTCTGCAGGGCGACCGGTCCACGGGCGGGACGAAGCCCGCGACGCTCGAGACCGGTGCCGAGATCCAGGTGCCGCTGTTCCTGACCACCGGCGAGAAGATCAAGGTGGACACCCGCGACGGGCGCTATCTCGGTCGCATCTCCGAGAAGTAAGTGGGCGCCCGCAGCAAGGCGCGAAAGCGCGCGGTCGACGTCCTCTACGAGGCAGGGCAGCGCGACGGCGATGCGCTGCAGACCCTGAAGGACCGGCTCGCCCAGGGCGACCCGCCGGTGCCCGAATACGCCGTCGAGCTCGTCGAGGGCGTCGTCGCCAACCAGGTCCGGATCGACGAGCTGCTGGCGACCTACGCCGAGCAGTGGACGCTCGACCGGATGCCGCCTGTCGACCTGGCCATCCTGCGGCTCGGGACGTTCGAGCTGCTGTGGCGCGACGACGTCCCGGACGCCGTCGTCGTGAGTGAGGCCGTGGAGCTGGCCGGCAGCCTGTCGACCGATGAGAGCCCTGCCTTCGTCAACGGCCTGCTGGCCCGGATCCTCAGCCTGAAGCCTTCGCTAGCTCGCTGACCGGACCGGCCGGGCCATCGGCCCCGCCGGTGGGAGAGGCCGGCCGCCGCCAGGCCTCGACGGTCACCAGCCCGACGGACAGAACCGCGACGAGCGCCATGACCACCCCGGTCGGTCCGGCCGCCCGCAGGACGACGTACGGGTACCACGCCGCCCAGTCCCCGGACGTGCCCAGCCAGAAGGGCGTCAGCAGCGCGCCCATGGCGTAGACGGCGACCGAGACCGCCCCCAGCGCCACCGTCAGGACGCGACGCCATCGCACCGACGAGACCCAGGCGCGGGCGCTGACAAGTCCGAGCGGCAGGGTGAGCACCATCGGCTCGATGAGGTAGCGGTTGCCGTACAGGGCGCCGCCGCCGTCGAAGTGGGCGACCCGGAGCTGACCCAGCAGGTAGAGACCGGCGCCGATCGCCGCGGCCTTCGTCCATCCCGGTGCCGACCGCGCATGCCGCGGCAGGGCGAGCGCGGCCACGAGCACGACAGGAGAGAACAGCAGGACCCCGCACCAGGGGGAGATCGTGGTGCCGAGCAGGTTGACCCACAGCGACGGGACCAGCGAGCTCTGCCCGCCGGTCCCGATCGCGCGCTCGACGTGTCCGGCGTAGGAGCCGGTGATGCTCGGCTGCCCGTAGTACCAGCCGTTCCAGGCGTACGTCGCCGCGACCGCCGCCAGTCCGGGAACGCCGAACTGCACCAGCGGCCACGGCCGACGCCGGTGCCACGCTGCCCAGAGCCCGAGCGGGGCCGCGACCAGGACCAGGTGGGGTCGCGTCATGACGGCCGGCGCGAAGGCCCAGCCGGCGAGCCAGTACCGGCCACGGCTCATGCCGAGCAGCGCGAGTGCCAGCCACAGCACATCGGGCCCGTGCGTCCAGAGCTCCGCGCCGGCGACGGTCCAGCACGCGGAGCCGAAGGCCAGGACGGCGATCCCGGCAAGGGCGGTGCGCGAGGACACGAGAGGCCGCACGGCGCAGAACAGGGTCGCGACCCCGGCAGCGGTGAACAGGGCCGCGGTGGCGGCGCCGAGGGCGGTCGGTGACGCACCGGTCCAGCCGAGGGCCGCCTGCAGTGGGAGAGCGCTGAGCAGCACCCCCATCGTGCGCGCCGCGACGACGTGGCCGTCGACCTCGATGAAACCAGGCACCTGCGGAAGCTGACCCGCCACGCCATCGAGCCGGAACGAACCGGAGTGGACGAAGGCGTACGCCGGCCAGGACGCGCCGATCGCGTCGCTGTTCTGCCCGACGGCGTAGTGGGCGGTGAGCAGGTAGACCGCCGCAACGCCGAGGAAGACGGTGAGCCAGGGGTGGCGAGCCAGTGCGACCGAGAGCCGGGCGCCGAGTTCTCGCATGCCCCGATCCTCGCAGGACCGGAGGCGGAACGGCGGGTGGCTAGACCTCGATGGCGCGTCGAGCGTCCGCGGACAGCACGCCCCAGCCGATCAGCTGCTCGGTGAGTGCGGAGGGTGACGCGTCATAGATCACGGCGAGTGACCGCAGGTCTTCCTGCCGGATCGACAGCACCCGGCCGTTGTAGTCGCCGCGCTGGCTCTGGATGGTCGCGGCGTAGCGGGCGAGGGGGGCCGCCTTGTCGGCCGGGACGCCCTGCAGCTGCTCGAGGTCGATGATGATCTTGGCAGCCGGCTCGGCGGCGGCCACGGCGATCCCCTCGGGCAGCAGCTCGCTGACCGGGACGCCGTAGAAGTCGGCGAGCTCGGCCAGCCGCTGCACGGTCACGGCGCGGTCGCCACGCTCGTACGAGCCCACGACCACGGCCTTCCAGCGGCCCTGGCTCTTGTCCTCGACCCCGTGCAGGGACAGCCCCTGCTGGGTGCGGATGGCTCGCAGCCGTGATCCGAGGGCCTTCGCGTAGTCCGACACCGGTTGTGCTCCCGTCGTACGGCGTGAGCTGCTGCTCGCGCTGCTGGGGGCGCCGGTCTCACCACTGGCTCCTCCGGGAGACCGTCCCTTGCGGGACGGGGTGACCGTGTCACTCCCGGCGTCAAAGCCTCGCCACTGCGATTACGTTGAGTAACGATAGGGGCAATACCCCCGCGGGTCAACGGTCATGCAGTGACGCGCCGTGACATGACCAGAAATCGTCGGCTGGCACCCGCTGGGGTACCGTCAGCGCTGCAAGCTTCCCTCCACCGAGCCCGTCCCGTGAGGCGGGGAAGGAGGTGCAGCCGGTGACGGCTGGCCAGACCGCGCCCCCGGGCGGTGTTCCCGGGGCAGCACCCCAGAGACCCGTATCGGGCGATCCCGCCGCTGCGAAGCCCGTTCTCACCGCTGCCGAGGTCGCCCGCGCGGTGGACCGGATGGCGCACGAGCTGCTGGAGAAGACCGGCGGCGGCGCCGACGTCGTCCTGCTGGGCATCCCGACGCGGGGCACGACCATCGCGGCCAGGCTGGCGCGGCGGATCGAGGCCTTCGAGGGGCTGGTCGTCCCGACGGGCTCCCTCGACATCACCCTCTACCGCGACGACCTGCGGCTGAAGAGCCCGCGCGCCCTCGAGGAGACCGAGGTCCCGCCCGAGGGCATCGACGGCAAGCTCGTGGTCCTGGTCGACGACGTCCTGTTCTCCGGCCGCACGGTGCGCGCCGCACTCGACGCGCTCGCCGACCTCGGGCGCCCGCGCGCGGTGCAGCTGGCCGTCCTCGTCGACCGCGGGCACCGCGAGCTGCCGATCCGCGCCGACTACGTCGGCAAGAACATCCCGACCAGCCTCCGGGAGGCGGTGCACGTCCAGCTCACCGAGCACGACGGGCAGGACGCCGTCCTGCTCGGCCCCGCCCGGCTCGGGCCGGGCTCGTGAAGCGGCACCTGCTCTCGGCGGCCGACCTGACCCGCGACGACGCCCTGCTCGTCCTCGACACGGCCGAGGAGCTCGCTCAGCTCACCGAGCGCGCGACGGTCAAGAAGCTCCCGACGCTGCGCGGCCGGACCGTCGTCAACCTGTTCTTCGAGGACTCCACCCGCACGCGCACGTCCTTCGAGCTCGCTGCCAAGCGGCTCTCGGCTGACGTCATCAACTTCTCGGCCAAGGGCTCGAGCGTCAGCAAGGGCGAGACCCTCAAGGACACCGCCCTGACCCTGGAGGCGATGGGGTCCGACGCCGTCGTCATCCGTCACTCGTGGTCGGGCGCACCGGTCAACCTCGCGCGCTGGGTGAAGGGCTCGGTCATCAACGCCGGCGACGGCACCCACGAGCACCCCACCCAGGCCCTGCTCGACGCCTATACGATGCGCCAGCGCCACGGCCGCATCGAGGGGCTGCGGGTCACGATCGTCGGTGACGTGCTGCACAGCCGCGTCGCGCGCAGCAACGTGCTGCTGCTCAGCACCCTCGGCGCCGACGTCACCCTCGTCGCGCCGCCGACGCTGCTGCCCGTCGGTGTCGAGTCGTGGCCGTGCGAGTCGACGTACGACCTCGATGCGGTCCTGCCCAAGAGCGACGTCGTCATGATGCTGCGGGTGCAGCGCGAGCGGATGGGTGCGGCCTACTTCCCGAGCACCCGCGAGTACTCCCGCCGCTACGGCCTCGACGTGCGCCGCGTGACCACGCTGAAGGACGACGCGATCGTGATGCACCCCGGACCCATGGTCCGCGGCATGGAGATCGCGCCGGAGGTCGCCGACGGCGTCCGCAGCACCATCCAGGAACAGGTCGCCAACGGCGTCAGTGTCCGGATGGCCGTCCTCTACCTGCTGCTCGGCGGCGCCGAGTCGGCGATAGGAACGCCCGAATGACATGGGTTCTCAAGAGCGTCCTGCTGTACGGCGAGGGCGAGCCGGTCGACGTCCTGCTCGCCGACGGCCGCATCGAGGCCATCGGCGTGGGGCTGAGCGGCGACGATGCCATCGACGGTGCGGGGCTGGTGCTGCTGCCGGGTCTCGTCGACCTGCACACGCACCTTCGCGAGCCGGGCCGCGAGGACGCCGAGACCGTCGAGACCGGCACGCTCGCGGCCGCGCTCGGCGGCTTCACGGCGGTGCACGCGATGGCCAACACCGACCCCGTGGCCGACACCGCCGGCGTCGTCGAGCAGGTCTGGCGCCTCGGGCTCGAGGCAGGGCACTGCGACGTCGCGCCGGTCGGTGCCGTCACGGTCGGTCTCCGCGGCGAGCACATGGCCGAGCTCGGCAGCATGGCCGACAGCGCAGCCCGGGTGCGCGTCTTCTCCGACGACGGCAAGTGCGTCAGCGACGCAAGCCTGATGCGCCGGGCGATGGAGTACGTCAAGGCGTTCGACGGCGTCATCGCCCAGCACGCCCAGGAGCCGCGGCTGACCGAGGGCGCGCAGATGAACGAGGGCATCACCTCCTCGAAGCTCGGCCTGGCCGGGTGGCCCGCGGTGGCCGAGGAGGCCATCATCGCCCGCGACTGCATCCTCGCCGGGCACGTCGGCGGCCGGCTGCATGTCTGCCACGTCAGCACAGCCGGCAGTGTCGAGCTGATCCGCTGGGCCAAGGACAAGGGCTGGGACGTCACCGCAGAGGTCACGCCGCACCACCTGCTGCTCACCGACGACCTGGCAGCGACCTACGACCCGGTCTACAAAGTCAACCCCCCGCTGCGCACGCAGAGCGACGTCGAGGCGCTGCGGCAAGGCCTCGCTGACGGGACCATCGACTGCGTGGCCACCGACCACGCCCCGCACGCCTTGGAGGACAAGGAGTCCGAGTGGGGCGCGGCCTCGCCCGGGATGACCGGGCTCGAGACGGCGCTCTCGGTGGTCGCCAAGGCAATGGTTGAGACGGGGCTGCTCAGCTGGCGGCAGGTCGCCGAGCGGCTGTCGGAGACGCCGGCGCGCATCGGCCGGCTCGACGGGCACGGCCGGCCGCTCGAGGTCGGTGAGCCCGCCAACCTCTGCCTCGTCGACCCCAGCGCCACCTGGACCGTCGATCCGCGCACCATGGCGACGCGCAGCCGCAACACCCCCTATGCCGGCGATGTCCTGCCCGCCCGGGTGGTCGCGACCTTCCTGCGCGGCAGACCCACCGTCCTCGACGGGAAACCCGCATGATCCCCGCTGTCCTGGTCCTGGAGGACGGGCGGACCTTCCGCGGCGAGGCCTACGGCGCCGTCGGCGAGACCTTCGGCGAGGCGGTCTTCAACACCGGCATGACGGGCTACCAGGAGACGCTGACCGACCCGTCGTACCACCGCCAGGTCGTCGTCATGACCGCCCCCCACATCGGCAACACCGGCGTCAACGACGAGGACCCGGAGTCGGGCCGCATCTGGGTGAGCGGCTACGTCGTCCGCGACGCCAGCCGCGTGGCGTCGAGCTGGCGCAGCCGGCGCAGCCTCGCCGACGAGCTCGCCGCGCAGGACGTCATCGGCATCTCGGGCATCGACACCCGCGCCCTCACCCGCCACCTGCGCGAGCGGGGCGCCATGCGGGTCGGCATCTTCAGCGGCGACGCCATCGGCGACGGGCTGGTCGACAGGGTGCTGGCCAGTCCCGGTATGGAGGGCTCCGACCTCGCGAAGGAGGTCAGCACCGACACGGCCTACGTCGTCCCCGCGAAGGGTGACAAGCGCTTCACCGTCGCGGCGATGGACCTGGGCCTCAAGCGCGCCACGCCCTGGCACATGAGCCGCGCGGGCTGCGAGGTGCACGTCCTCCCGGCGACCGCGACGGCCGCCGACCTGCTGTCGGTCGGCCCCGACGGAGTCTTCTTCTCCAACGGTCCGGGCGACCCGGCCACCGCCGACTACGCCGTCGACGCGATGCGCGGCGTGCTCGACGCGGGCAAGCCGGTCTTCGGCATCTGCTTCGGCAACCAGATCCTCGGCCGGGCACTGGGCCTCGGGACCTACAAGCTGCGCTACGGCCATCGTGGCGTGAACCAGCCGGTGCAGGAGCTCGCGACCGGACGCGTCCACGTCACGAGCCACAACCACGGCTTCGCCGTCGACGCCCCGGCCGACGGCACGGCGATCGCCACGCCGTACGGCGACGTGCAGGTCAGCCACATCGACCTCAACGACAACGTCGTCGAGGGCCTGAAGTGCCTGCAGTCCAGGGCTTTCAGCGTGCAGTACCACCCGGAAGCGGCTCCCGGACCGCACGACGCGACCGGGCTGTTCGCGCAGTTCGCCCAGCTGATGGAGGCCTGAGCGTGCCGCGCAGATCGGACCTGCACCACGTGCTCGTCATCGGCTCCGGGCCGATCCTCATCGGCCAGGCCGCCGAGTTCGACTACTCCGGCACACAGGCCTGTCGCGTGCTCCGCGCGGAGGGCCTTCGGGTCACGCTGATCAACTCCAACCCGGCGACGATCATGACCGATCCGGAGTTCGCCGACGCGACCTACATCGAGCCGATCACCCCCGAGTTCGTCGCGAAGGTCATCGCGAAGGAGCGGCCCGACGCCCTGCTCGCGACGCTCGGCGGCCAGACCGCGCTGAACACCGCGATGGCACTGCACGAGCAGGGGATCCTCGAGCAGTACGGCGTCGAGCTCATCGGCGCCGACATCGACGCGATCAACGCCGGCGAGGACCGGATGCGGTTCAAGGAGATCGTCGCGAGCATCGGCGCCGAGAGTGCCCGCAGCGCGATCTGCCACTCGATGGACGAGATCCTCGCTGCCGTCGAGGACCTGGGCTACCCCGTCGTCGTACGCCCGAGCTTCACGATGGGTGGCAGCGGCTCGGGCGTCGCGCACAACGAGGAGCAGCTGCACCGCATCGCCGGTGGCGGGCTGCTCGCCAGCCCCACCACCGAGGTGCTGCTCGAGGAGTCGATCCTGGGCTGGAAGGAGTACGAGCTCGAGCTGATGCGCGACAAGGCCGACAACGTCGTCGTCATCTGCTCGATCGAGAACCTCGACCCGATGGGCGTCCACACCGGCGACAGCGTCACGGTCGCGCCGGCGATGACCCTCACGGACCGGGAGTACCAGAAGCTCCGCGACATCTCGATCGACGTGATCCGCGCGGTCGGGGTCGACACGGGCGGCTGCAACATCCAGTTCGCGGTCAACCCCGCCGACGGCCGGATCGTCGTCATCGAGATGAACCCCCGGGTCAGCAGGTCGTCCGCCTTGGCCAGCAAGGCGACCGGCTTCCCGATCGCGAAGATCGCCGCCAAGCTCCCGTCGGCTACACGCTCGACGAGATCCCCAACGACATCACCCGCGAGACGCCTGCGAGCTTCGAGCCGAGCCTCGACTACGTCGTCGTGAAGATCCCGCGGTTCGCCTTCGAGAAGTTCCCCGGGGCCGACCGCGAGCTGACGACGACGATGAAGAGCGTCGGTGAGGCGATGGCGATCGGCCGGTCCTTCGTCGAGGCCCTGCAGAAGGCCATGCGGTCCCTCGAGCAGTCGCCGAGTGGCTTCTGGACGCAGCCGGACCCGCCAGGCACGGCGCAGGACGCCCTCGATGCCGCGCGCACGCCGCACGACGGCCGGCTGCACACCGTCGAGCGAGCGCTGCGCCTCGGGGCCACGCCCGAGCAGGTCTTCGAGGCGACGAAGATCGACCCCTGGTTCATCGACCAGCTGCTCAGCCTGGTCGAGCTGCACGCCGAGATCCGCGACGCCCCAGACGGTCCACTGGCGGAACCCCTGCTGCGCAAGGCGAAGCGGATGGGCTGCAGCGACCGCCAGATCGCTGCCGTCCGCGGTGTGACCGAGCAGCAGGTGCGTCAACTGCGCTACGACCTCGGTGTGCGTCCGGTCTACAAGACCGTCGACACCTGCGCCGCGGAGTTCGCCGCGCAGACGCCCTACCACTACTCGTCCTACGACGAGGAGACCGAGGTGGCGCCGAGCGACCGCAGGAAGGTGCTCATCCTCGGCAGCGGCCCCAACCGGATCGGGCAGGGCATCGAGTTCGACTACGCCTGCGTGCACGCCGCCTACGCCCTCAGCGACGCGGGCTTCGAGACCGTGATGGTCAACTGCAACCCCGAGACCGTCAGCACCGACTACGACACCAGCGACCGCCTCTACTTCGAGCCCCTCACCGTCGAGGACGTGCTGGAGGTCGTCGCCGCCGAGCAGGCCAGCGGCGAGGTCGTCGGCGTCATCGTGCAGCTCGGCGGGCAGACACCGCTGCGGCTCGCACAGGAGCTGAAGGACTGCGGGGTGCCGATCGTCGGCACGACCCCCGAGGCGATCCACCTGGCCGAGGAGCGCGGCGCGTTCGGCCGTGTCCTGGCTGCTGCGGGGCTCCCGGCGCCCAAGCACGGCATGGCCACGTCCTTCGACGAGGCCAAGGCGATCGCCGACGCGGTCGGCTATCCCGTCCTCGTGCGGCCGTCCTACGTCCTCGGCGGGCGGGGCATGGAGATCGTCTACGACGACGCCATGCTCACCGGCTACATCGACCGCGCAACGGCGATCAGCCCGGAGCACCCGGTCCTCGTCGACCGGTTCCTGGAGGACGCGATCGAGATCGACGTCGACGCGCTCTACGACGGCACCGACCTCTATCTCGGCGGGGTCATGGAGCACATCGAGGAGGCCGGCATCCACTCCGGCGACTCGGCGTGCGCGCTGCCGCCGATCACGCTCGGCAAGGCCGACCTCGAGCGCATCAGGGTCAGCACCGAGGCCATCGCGAAGGGCGTCGGCGTGCGCGGCCTGCTCAACGTGCAGTACGCCCTGAAGGACGACGTCCTCTACGTTCTCGAGGCAAACCCGCGGGCGAGCCGCACCGTGCCCTTCGTCAGCAAGGCGACTGCGGTGCAGGTCGCGAAAGCAGCCGCGCGCATCATGCTCGGCGCGACGGTGAAAGAGCTGCGCGGCGAGGCGATGCTGCCGAAGGAGGGCGACGGCGGCACGTTGCCCTACGACGCGCCGATCTCCGTGAAGGAGGCCGTGCTCCCGTTCGGCCGCTTCCGCGGCGTCGACACGATCCTCGGACCGGAGATGAAGTCGACCGGCGAGGTCATGGGCATCGACGCGGTGTTCGGCACTGCCTTTGCGAAGTCGCAGTCGGCCGCCTACGGGTCGCTGCCGACGAAGGGCAAGGTCTTCGTCAGCGTGGCCAACCGCGACAAGCGCGCGATGCTGTTCCCGGTCAAGCGGCTCGCCGACCTCGGCTTCGAGATCGTCGCGACCGAAGGTACTGCCGACGTGCTCCGCCGCAACGGCGTCGACGCAACGGTCGTCGGCAAGCACTCGCACGGCCTCGGCGACGACGTCGTACCGATGATCCTGAACGGCGACATCGACCTGATCTTCAACACGCCGTTCGGTGTCGGTACGCGCCTCGACGGCTACGAGATCCGCACCGCCGCCGTGATGCAGGGCGTGCCCTGCATCACGACGATCCAGGGCGCGGCTGCGTGCGTGCAGGGCATCGAGGCGCTCGTCCGCGGCGACATCGGCGTCACGTCGCTGCAGGAGCACCACGCGCACCTGACGAGGGATCGCAGCTGATGCCGGTACAGGTCCAGGGCGAGGTGCTGAGCATGCGCCGGGTCGGCGCCTACAACGCCATGACGATCGTCGCGCCCGGCATCGCGGAGCGCACCAAGCCAGGCCACTTCGTCGCGCTGCAGGTCGGCGGCGCGGAGTCGAGCATGATGCTGCGCCGCGCGTTCGCCATCTACGACGTCAAGGAGCGCGGGGTCTACGGCGGCACCGTGGAGTTCATCTTCTCCGTGCACGGCAAGGGCACAGCCTGGCTCGCCGCCCGGCGTCCGCAGGACAAGCTCGACGTGGTCGGCCCGCTCGGCAAGCCCTTCCGCCTGCCCCAGGGGCGCGTGAACGCCACTCTTGTCGGCGGCGGCTACGGCTCGGCGCCCCTGCTGCCTCTCGCAAAGGTCCTGCGCGAACGCGGCTGCCGGGTCGACTTCGTCCTGGGCGCGGCGAGCATCGACCGCCTCTTCGGGCAGCTGGACGCGAAGCGGATGTCGTCGTCCATCGCGGTCACGACCGATGACGGCAGCATGGGGGAGCGGGGACGCGTCAGCGACGTCCTGCCGCAGGTCCTCGACCGCACCGGCTGCGATGTCGTCTACGCCTGCGGCCCGATGGCCATGCTGCGCGCGGTCTCCGAGCTCGCCGCAGAGCGCGGCATCCCGGCGCAGGTCGCCGTCGAAGAGTCCATGGCGTGCGGCATCGGGGTCTGCATGACCTGCGTCCTGCCCGTGGTCGGCGACGACGGCGTCAGCAGGATGGTGCGATCCTGCGTGGAGGGCCCGGTCTTCCTCGGGGACCGGGTCCGCTGGGACGACGTGGGCACGGTCCCGGACGACGTCCTCGGCGCGCCCCAGTCGACGGGCGGTGGGCACTGATGAGCGAGCTGACGGTGCGCCACGCGGAGGCAGCCCCCCTGCCCGACGTCGACCTGAGCACCTCTCTCGGTGGTGTCACGTTCCCCAACCCGGTGTTCACCGCGAGCGGCTGCGCCGCCGCGGGTCAGGAGCTCGACCAGTTCTTCGACATCACGGCGCTCGGCGGTGTCGTCACGAAGTCGATCATGCTCGCCCCGCGGTCGGGCCGGCCGACGCCGCGCATGGCGGAGACACCGAGCGGAATGCTCAACTCCATCGGCCTGCAGGGCCCCGGGATCGAGGCGTTCCTCGAGCACGACCTGGCCTGGCTGGCCGACCGCGGCGCGCGCGCCGTCGTGTCCATCGCGGGCGGCAGCGTTGAGGACTACGCGAAGCTCGCGATGAAGCTGCGTGGGCGTCCGGGCCTCGCGATGGTCGAGGTCAACATCTCGTGCCCCAACGTCGAGGACCGCGGCCAGGTCTTCGCCTGCGATCCCGGGGCCGCCGCCGCCGTCGTACAGGCCGTCCGTCGCAACACCGACACCCGCATCCCGGTCTTCGCCAAGCTCTCGCCCGACGTCACGGACATCGCGATGATCGCCCGGTCCTGCGTCAACGCGGGTGCCGACGGGCTCTCGGTCATCAACACGCTGCTGGGCATGGTGATCGACACCGCGACGATGCGGCCGGTCCTCGGCGGCGTCACCGGTGGCTTGTCCGGCCCGGCCATCCGCCCCGTGGCGGTCCGCTGCGTCTGGCAGGTGCACCAGGCGCTGCCCGACGTGCCGATCCTCGGCATGGGCGGCATCCGCACGGGCCTCGACGCCCTGGAGTTCGTGCTGGCCGGTGCGAGCGCGGTGAGCGTCGGTACGACGGTGTTCGGCGACCCCACGGCCCCCGTCCGGGTGCTGCACGAGCTCGCACATGCGCTGGCTCAGCGCGGGTTCGGGCGCCTCGAGGACGCCATCGGGCTCGCGCACAGACCACCGGAGATCTACGTCCCGGAGGAGCCCGATCCCGTCGGGGACGACCAGCTGCCGCTCGTCCGCCAGCCTGTCGGTTTCGAGGAGGAGCGCTAGTGCCGCACGACAAGGCCCCGATCGCGGTCGCCCTCGACGCACCCGACGTCGAGACGGCGGCCCGCTGGGCGCAGGCCGTCACTCCCTACGTCGCCGTCGTGAAGGTCGGCCTCGAGCTGTTCTGCCGCACCGGACCATCGGTCGTCGAGACCGTCCGCGGCGGCACCGGTGTCGGCCTCTTCCTCGACCTGAAGCTGCACGACATCCCCAACACCGTCGCCGGTGCCGCGAAGTCGGTGGCACGGCTCAAGCCGATGTACCTGACCGTGCACGCAAGCGGCGGGTCCGACATGGTCCGCGCCGCGGTGGAGGCGGCGCCCGAAGTGACCATTGCAGCGGTGACGGTGCTCACCAGCCTCGGCGACCGCAGCCTCCAGGAGATCGGCCTTGCCGGCCCTTCGAGCGATGCCGTGCGGCGACTCGCGGCCCTGGCCGTTGCTGCCGGCGCCGGAGCGCTCGTGTGCTCCCCCCAGGAGGTCGCGGCGGTCCGCGCCGAGGTCGGCCCGGGCGTCGTCCTCATCACGCCGGGCGTGCGGCCGGCGGGCAGCGATGCCCAGGACCAGGCGCGGATCGCCACGCCGGAGGAGGCGATCCGCAACGGGGCCGACCTGCTCGTGATAGGTCGCCCCATCACCGGCGCGAAGGATCCCGGCGCGGCCGCGGCGATGATCGCGGCGAGTCTCTAGCCGGGCGGCGTTGCCCCGGGACGCGCCGACTCGCTACGTTCGCCGCCTCACCTGCAGGTGAGGACATCCCTCTGGAAGGTGATCCCGGCGTGGCCCTGCCGCCCCTGACGCCCGAGCAGCGCGCCGCCGCGCTCGAGAAGGCGGCGGCCGCCCGCAAGTCGCGGGCCGAGCTGAAGGTGCGGCTGAAGTCCAGTGGCACCAGCCTGGCCGACGTCCTCGTCTCGGGCGAGACCGACGAGGCCATCGGGAAGATGAAGGTCGTCGCCGTCCTCGAGGCGCTGCCCGGGGTGGGCAAGGTCCGGGCTCAGCGCCTGATGGAGAAGCTCGAGATCTCTCCGTCGCGCCGGGTCCGCGGGCTCGGGGCCAAGCAGCGCGAGGCGCTGGAGCGGGAGTTCGGCGGCGCGTGACGCGACCGGCCAGGCTGACGGTCCTGTCCGGGCCGTCAGGAGTAGGCAAGGGCAGTGTCATCGCCGCCGTACGTCGTCGGCATCACCAGGTCTGGCTCTCGGTGAGCGTCACGACACGCGCGCCCCGGCCGGGGGAGACCGACGGCGTGGAGTACCACTTCGTCGACGACGACGAGTTCGCGCGGATGGTCGCGGCGGGCGAGCTGCTCGAGCACGCCTCCTACGCCGGCAGCTCCTACGGCACCCCGCGCCGCCCGGTCGAGGACAAGCTCGCGGCGGGCGTGCCGGCGCTCCTCGAGATCGAGCTCCAGGGAGCTCGGCTGGTCCGCGCGGCCATGCCGGACGCGCGCCTGGTGTTCCTCGCGCCGCCGTCCTTCGACGAGCTCGCCCGTCGCCTCACCGGGCGCGGGACCGAGGACGACGAGCGGGTACGACGGCGGCTCGACCTGGCGCGCATCGAGATGGCTGCCGAGGACGAGTTCGACGATCTGATCGTCAACGACGACATCGAGTCGGCGGCCGACCGACTGGTAGCCTTGATGGAGATCACGCCCTAATTCCGTGCGCTTTGGAGTCCTCGTGTCCGGCACCGTCGCCAACCCGATCGGTATCACCAACCCCCCGATCGACGAGCTCCTCGCCGCCACGGACTCCAAGTACAGCCTCGTCATCTACGCCGCCAAGCGTGCGCGGCAGATCAACGCCTACTACTCCCAGCTCGGCGAAGGCCTGCTCGAGTACGTCGGCCCGCTGGTCGAGACGGGCGTGCAGGAGAAGCCGCTGTCGATCGCCCTCCGCGAGATCAACGGCGGCCTGCTCACCCACGAGCAGGTCCCCGACCCGGTCGTCTAGGCCATGACGCGCGTCGTGCCCCCCGCCGTCGTCTTGGGCGTCTCCGGGGGGATCGCGGCGTACAAAGCTGCCGACCTTCTGCGCCGCTTCACCGAGTCCGGTCACGACGTCACCGTCGTACCGACCGAGAGCGCGCTGGCTTTCGTCGGCGCCCCGACCTGGGCGGCCCTGTCCGGCAAGGCCGTGTCCACCAGCGTCTGGGACGACGTCCAGCAGGTGCCACACGTCCGCATCGGCCAGAGCGCCGACCTGGTCGTCGTTGCGCCCGCGACCGCTGACCTGCTCGCCAAGGCAGCCCACGGGCTCGCCGACGACCTGCTCACCAACACCCTTCTCACCGCCCGCTGCCCGGTGGTCTTCGCGCCGGCGATGCACACCGAGATGTGGGAGCACGCCGCGACGCAGGCCAACGTCGCGACGCTGCGGTCGCGGGGCTGCATCGTCATCGAGCCGGCGGTCGGCCGGCTGACCGGTGCCGACAGCGGCAAGGGCCGGCTGCCGGAGCCCGCAGAGATCTACGCGATCTGCACGCGGCTGCTCGCGCGCGGACTCGAGCCCGACCTCGCCGGTCGCCGCGTCGTCGTCTCGGCCGGCGGCACGCGAGAGCACCTCGACCCGGTCCGCTTCCTGGGCAACAGGTCATCGGGCAAGCAGGGTTACGCCCTGGCCCGTACGGCAGCTGCCCGGGGCGCCGAGGTCGTCCTGGTGGCGGCCAACACCGCGCTCCCGGATCCCGCCGGGGTCAAGGTGGTGCGGGTGTCGAGCGCGCTGGAGCTCCGTGACGCCGTGATGGCCGAGGCGCTCTCGTCCGATGCCGTCGTCATGTGCGCGGCCGTTGCCGACTACCGCCCGGTGGAGCGCGGCCAGACCAAGCGCAAGAAGACCGAGAGCCTCAACGTGCAGTTCGTGCAGAACCCCGACGTGCTCGCGGAGCTCGGTACAGGGCGGCGTCCCGGTCAGGTGCTGGTCGGCTTCGCCGCCGAGACCGGAGATGCCGACGGATCCGTCCTCGAGCACGGTCAGGCCAAGCTCGCCCGGAAGGGCTGCGACCTGCTCGTCGTCAACGAGGTCGGCGACGCCGGTCACCCCACCGGCTTCGAGGGGGAGCAGAACGCCGCCGTCGTCCTCGGCGCCGACGGCTCGTCGACCGAGGTGCCGCTCGGCAGCAAGGACGCGCTGGCCGACGTCGTCTGGGACCTCGTCGCGGCGCGCCTTCCCGCCTCCTAGCCCTACGGGCGACAGGCTCGGCCGGTGAGACCACGCTGGTTGCTGCCGGTGCCGATGCTGCTGCTCGCGGTCGGCTGCAGCGGCTCGTCCGCGGCGCCACGTGCTGCCGTCGAGTCCGCCGCGCCGCCGACGCCGGTCGTCGACTCGCCATCCGCGGTGGGGGCATCGCCGGCCCCACCGCCAGCGTCACCCTCTGCCACCGCCGCCGTTGCTGCGCCGGGAGACGTCGATGGGGACGGTCAGGCCGACACCGTGACGGTCACGTCGACCACGCTCACGGTCGCGCTGTCCGGCGGGGGCACGGTGCGCGCGCCGATCGTGGCGGCGGACGTGCCGAAGCCGGTGGTGAGCGGGCTGGCAGACCTCGACCGCGACGGGCACGCCGAGGTGTGGGTCGAGACAGCCCGCGGCGCGTCCACGAGCTTCGTCCAGGCCTACCGCTACGACGGCAAGGCCCTGCGCGAGCTGACCTTCGAGGGAGGGCACATCCGGTTCGGGATCGGCGGCTCGGTCACGCACGGGGACGGGTTCTCGTGCACGCCCGAGGGTCACCTCGTCGTACGGACCGCCGAGTCGGACGACGGCACGTCGTACCGCGTCCGGACGCGCACCTTCCGGGTCTCCGGGGCGACGCTCGTGCTGCTGTCGGACCGCACGGCGACGGCGTCGTCCATGGACGACCCGCGAGTGCGGGCCGCCTACGAGGTGGACTGCGGCTCGGTCGGGGAGAGCGACTAGACTCGGGGACAATTCCCAACCCCTGAAGGAGCGCTTGTGTCGCGCCGCCTGTTCACGTCCGAGTCGGTCACCGAGGGCCACCCCGACAAGATCGCCGACGCGATCAGCGACTCGATCCTCGACGCCCTGCTGACGCAGGACCCGAAGAGCCGGGTCGCCGTCGAGACGCTCATCACGACCGGCCAGGTCCACGTGGCCGGTGAGGTGACGACCGAGGCCTACGCCGACATCCCCACGATCGTCCGCGAGAAGATCCTCGACATCGGCTACGACTCGTCGAAGAAGGGCTTCGACGGCGCCTCCTGCGGCGTCAGCGTCTCCATCGGCTCGCAGTCGCCCGACATCGCGCAGGGTGTCGACGTCGGCTACGAGACCCGCGTTGAGGGCCAGGTCGAGGACCCGCTCGAGCGCCAGGGCGCCGGCGACCAGGGCCTGATGTTCGGCTTCGCCTGCGATGAGACCCCCGAGCTGATGCCGCTGCCGATCGCGCTCGCCCACCGGCTGGCCAAGCGCCTGGCTGCGGTGCGCAAGGACGGCTCCGTGCCCTACCTGCGCCCCGACGGCAAGACGCAGGTCACCATCGAGTACGCCCACGGCAAGCCGGTCCGCCTCGACACCGTCGTCGTCTCGAGCCAGCACGCCGCCGACATCGACATCGAGACGCTGCTCAAGCCCGACATCGCCGAGCAGGTCATCGGCCCCGAGGTCGCGTCGCTCGGCATCGACACCGAGGGCTACCGGCTGCTCGTCAACCCGACCGGCAGGTTCGAGATCGGCGGCCCGATGGGCGACGCCGGCCTGACCGGACGCAAGATCATCGTCGACACCTACGGCGGCTACGCCCGGCACGGCGGCGGCGCCTTCTCCGGCAAGGACCCGTCCAAGGTCGACCGCTCGGCTGCCTACGCGATGCGCTGGGTTGCCAAGAACGTCGTCGCCGCCGGGCTCGCCACGATGTGCGAGGTGCAGGTCGCCTACGCGATCGGCAAGGCGGAGCCGGTCGGCCTGTTCGTCGACACCTTCGGCACCGGCCTGGTCGACGACCTGAAGCTGCAGGACGCCGTCAACGAGGTGTTCGACCTGCGGCCGGCCGCGATCATCCGCGACCTCGACCTGCTGCGACCCATCTACGCCCAGACCGCCGCCTACGGCCACTTCGGCCGGGAGGACAAGGACTTCACCTGGGAGTCCACCGACCGCGCCGAGCTCCTCAAGAAGGCCGCTGGCGTCTAGCCCGGCCGTCGGACGTCGCGCCTAGCCTCGCGGGCGTGACGGAGCAGCTGGCCCTCGGTGCGCGCAAGCGCACGGCCAAGGCCAAGCCGCCGTCCGAGATCACCGACGTCCTGCCGGTCGCGCGGGTCGCGGTCGACACCGGCCTGGCCCACCTGGACCGGCCGTTCGACTACGCCGTGCCGGTGACCATGGCCGAGGGCGCGCAGCCCGGCTGCCGGGTGCGCGTGCGGTTCGCCGGGCGGCAGGTCGACGGGGTCGTGATCGAGCGGGTCGACGCGTCCGACCACGCCAGGCTCACGCCCCTCACCACCCTGGTCAGTCCTGAGCGGGTGCTCGCGCCGGAGATCGCTGTGCTCGCCCGCGCCGTCGCCGACCGCTCGGCCGGCACGCTGTACGACGTGCTGCGGCTCGCGCTGCCACCGAGGCACGCGCGGGTCGAGGCGGAGGCGCCGACCGCGCCCCCCGGCCCGCCACCGCGGCCTCACCCCGGTCCGTGGGCCCGCTACGACGCCGGCACCTCATTCCTGACCGCACTCGCCGAAGGGCGCTCACCGCGCGCGGTGTGGTCGGCGCTGCCCGGACCGGCGTGGCCCGAGGAGGTCGCGCTTGCCGTCCGGGCAGCCGTCGCCGGCGGCCGGGGCGCTGTCGTCGTCGTACCCGATGCGCGCGACCTGGCCCGGGTCAGCACCGCGCTCACCGACCTCCCGCACGCCGCGCTGTCGGCCGACCTCGGTCCGGCGGAGCGCTACCGGCGCTGGCTGCGGGTCCGCCGCGGGGAGGTCAAGGCCGTCGTCGGCACCCGCGCGGCGGCCTTCGCCCCCGTCGCCGACCTCGGCCTGGTCGTGATCTGGGACGACGGGGACGACCTGCACGCCGAGCCGCGCTCGCCCTATGTGCACGTCCGCGACGTCCTGGTCCTGAGGGCTCACCTCGCCGGCGCCGCGATGCTGCTCGCCGGGCACGCCCGCACCGCCGAGGCCCAGCTGCTCGTCGACACCGGCTGGGCGAGGTCGCTGCAGGCGCCCCGGGCGGAGGTCCGCCGGACCGCACCGCGGGTCGAGGGCGTCTCCGACGACGACCTCGCCCGTGACCCCCTCGC
>JAODNA010000116.1 GCA_025465135.1 Frankiales bacterium
CCCGGGCGGCCCCGGCGCGCGGCCTGCAGGAGCTCTGGGCCCGTGCCGAGTGGCCACCGGTCGAGTTGCTCTCCGGACCGGTCGACGTCTTCCACGCCACCAACTTCGTGCTTCCCCCGCTGCGTCGGGCGCGCGGCGTCGTGACGATCCACGACCTCGCCTACCTGCGGCATGCCGACACCGTCAGCACGGCGAGCGCGCGCTACCGGTCGCTCGTCCCCCGGTCGCTGCGGCGCGCGTCCGTCGTCGTCACACCGAGCGCCGCGACGGCAGAGGCGGTCAAGGCGGCGTACGCCGTCGACTGCCCGGTCGTCGTCACGCCGCTCGGTGTCGACGCGCGATGGTCCGCCGCGACGCCCCTCGACACCCCGATGCGCAGCCGGCTCGGGCTGCCGTCGGCGTACCTGCTCTTCGTCGGGACCCTCGAGCCGCGCAAGGACCTCCGGACGCTCCTGACCGCTCACCGGTTGCTGCCGGATGCCCCCCCGCTCGTGCTCGTGGGGGCGACCGGCTGGGGCGAGGAGCTCGACGTCAGCGGCTGCATCACGCCCGGCTACCTCGGTGACGACCTGCTGCCGGGGGTCGTGGCGGGGGCCGCTGCACTCGTCCTGCCGAGCCGCGACGAGGGCTTCGGGCTGCCCGTGATCGAGGCGCTGAGCGCGGGAACGCCCGTGGTCGCCAGCGACCTGCCGGTGCTGCGTGAGGTGGGTGGCAGCGTCGTGACCTACGCCGAGGCCGGCGACCCGGGCGCGTTCGCCGCCGCGCTGCACCAGGTCCTGGCCGATCCGGGCGACCCCGGCCCGCGCCGCGCGCATGGCGGCGCTTACACCTGGGCGCGGTGCGCGGAGGCCACCCGCGCTGCCTATAGCCTTGCCCTCACCTGAGCCGACACCGAAGGACCGACGACGTGCAGCTGGCCGACCGCCTGATCGAGAAGGCGCACGGCGCCCACGGAAGCCTCGCCGCGATGCGGTGGAAGTCCGGCCGGGGCGACCGGCGCACGGCGACCTGGCCCGAAGCCGCCACGGGCTCCTCCCTCACCAAGAGCGCAGCGGTCTGCAACATCTGCGGCTGGCGCGGCCGGGCCTTCCAGGGCATCGCCCACTCCGAGTCGGCCCTGTGCCCGACGTGCGGGTCGATCAGCCGCGACCGCTTCCTCTACTGGTGCTGGACCAGGCGCACCGGCTACGACGCGAAGGCCAAGGTCCTCGAGACGTCGCCGCGCCTCAACCAGACCTACCGCGACAAGATGGCCGAGCGGGTCGACTACACGTCGAGCGACTACGACGAGTCGGCCCACAAGGGTGCGATGCGACTCGACCTGCAGGACATCGCGCTGCCGGACAACACCCTCGACGTCGTACTGACCCCCCACGTCCTCGAGCACGTGCCCGATACCGACAAGGCGCTGTCGGAGCTGTTCCGCGTCATGAAGCCGGGCGGTCACGTCTTCCTGCAGATCCCGCTGCCGCAGAGCAAGACCGCACCGCCGACCGAGCCCGAGTACCACGGCGACAACACACTGGTGTTCTGGCGCTTCGGCTGGGACCTCGCCGACACGATCCGGTCAGCGGGCTTCGCGTGCGATGTCCTCGTGACCTCGGAGCTCCGCGACGCGGCCCTCGAGAAGCGGACGTTCGACTACCACGGAGCGGACTGCGACGTGGAGGACCTGATGTCAGGCGCCGACGCCGCCGCGATGACCGTGGTCGCCGACGCCGCGCAGTCCGAGCGCCACGGCTTCCGGCCGCCGTTCCAGTTCGTGACGTTCGACTGCCACAAGCGCCGCTAGGACGGTGTCGGCGAGGGGACCGGTGACGATGCCGGTGCCGGTGAGCCGAAGCGGGTCGAGTAGCGGTCCGGCGACAGCCACGCGCCCTTGGGCACCTGCGGGGCACCGATCAGCACGGTCGTGGTCCAGGGCAGCGCGGTGTCGCCGTCGGGCGACGTGCCCTGCAGCGTCACGGTGTAGGCGCCGACGGGCACCGGCACGCCGTTGGCGTCGGTGAAGTCCCACGACGCGGTAATGGGTACGTCGGCAGCTCCCGTCCACGACCGCACCGGT
This sequence comes from Frankiales bacterium, assembly GCA_025465135.1. GTDB lineage: Bacteria > Actinomycetota > Actinomycetes > Mycobacteriales > SCTD01 > RYN-124. The sequence goes on from JAODNA010000116.1 coordinate 2,066, forward strand.
GCGCCGAGCGGCGTCGTGATGGTCAGGGTCCACGCCGGCGCGTTGCGGGCCGTTGAGCGGATCGCCACCGGCGTCGTCGAGCCGAGCGGCACCTTGGTCGCGCTGATCGTCGGATCGACGAACGCGGTCCCGAGATACCCGTTGATGGCCGAGCGGATCGTGCCCATCCGCGCATAGGTCGCATCGCCCGGGCAGGTCGTGTTGCCGGCGTCGCGATGTCCGCTGACCACGGCGAACGTGTGCAGGACCCCTGCGGCGTACCTCGACGTGCCGCCACCGGCGGACTTCAGCGCAGCCGTCGCCGCCGGGTCGCGGTAGTAGGCACCGAGCTTCCACGCGAACAACCGCTCGAGTGACGTGAGCGTCGCTACCGACGGGGCGACTGTCGAGTAGGTGCCGATGAGCGAGGTGCCGAACGAGTCGACGTTGAACCCGCCGGTGTGCGCGCCGATCACCGCCCTGGTGATGCCGCCGTAGCGACCTTCCCAGACCCGGCCGAAGCGGTCGACGAGGTAGTTGTAGCCGATGTCGCTCCAGCCGTTGCTCTTCACGTGGTAGGCGTAGATCGAGCGGATCACCGCCGCGGTCTGGTCGATCGTGTAGTCGTTGGCGGTGTCCGTGTGGTGCACGAAGCCCACCTTCACCGTCGCGCTGTACGACGGGTGCCCGACGCGGATCGACTCGTCGGCGCCCCAGTCGGCGCGGGTGAGGATCGGCGGCTGGCTCTCCACCGCGGTCGCGCTGTCGCGCGGTGCGGTGCCGACGGTCGCATCGGCCGCCGAGGTGCCCGGGTCGACGAGATCGACGCGCACGTCGCGCGGCGCGATCCCGCCGGCAGTCGTGACCCGGACCTGCACACCGTCGCCGTGACCGACCCACACCGGCGCCGTGCCGTCCCTGAGCGTCGCGCCGGCATCGACCGAGCCGGCGTCCGGCGCGTCGTCGGAGTCGCCGGCGAGGCTCCGCCAGGCCGACCATCGGCCGCCGCTGCGCCACCTCACCTCGGCGGTGACAGACCCGACCGACGGGTCGTGCTGCCACGTCACACCGACGGTCGAGAACGACTTCGTCGCGGTCGCTCCGAGCCCCAGAGCAGTCCGCCGCAGCGCCGGCCCCTGCGCGGCCGACACCGGCGCGGCAACGCTCGTCAAGGCGACACGAGCGACCGTGGCCTTCACCGGGTGCGGCGTCGCGGCGTGCGGCGTGGCGACCGGCAGCGCGATCACGGCGGGGGCCACCGCGCCGAGCACGACCAGGGAGGAGAGCAGGCGGGGCACCGCCTTACTGAACCCCAGGATCCTGGCAGCCGTGGGAACTCGTCCGGAATGTCACCTGAACGCGTGGGCCTCGGTGCCGAACGCCTCGGCGAGCGCGGAACGCCAGTCCTGCAAGGGCGGCAGCCCTGCCTCGTCCCAGGCTCGTGGCGACAGCACGCTGTAGGCCGGCCGGGGGGCGGGGCGCGGGAACGCGTCGGACGTCGTCGTCAGGACGCGAGCCGGGTCGGCGCCGAGCTCTTCGAAGATGGCCTGGGTGAAGCCGTGCCACGTGGTCTCGCCGCCGTTGGTCGCGTGCAGGACCCCCGGGGCGACATCGGATCCGGCGAGGGCGAGCAGCCCGGCCGCCACGTCCCGTGCCCACGTCGGCGAGCCCCGCTGGTCGTCGACCACGCTGACGGTCTCGCGCTCCCCCTCGAGGCGCACCATCGTCTTGACGAAGTTGGCCCCGGTCGCGCCGTACAGCCACGCGGTCCTGACGACGTGCGACGCGTCCGGCAGGATCTCGCGGACGGCGAGCTCGCCGGCCAGCTTCGTGCGGCCGTAGGCGCTCTGCGGACCCGTCTCGTCGTGGACGTCGTACGGCCGGTCGGCGTTGCCCGGGAAGACGTAGTCGGTGCTGACCTGGATCAGCCGGGCCCCGGCCCTGGCACATGCCGTCGCCAGCAGGGCCGGGCCCGCGGCATTGACCGCGAAGGCGGTCTCCTCGTCCTCCTCTGCCGCGTCGACCGCGGTGTAGGCGGCGCAGTTGACGACCACCAGCCGGTGATCGGGGTTGTCGGAGCGCACGATGCGCTCCCAGCCGGCGACCATGTCCTGGACGGCGAACGCGTCGGTGACGTCGAGGTTCTTGCGGTTGAGGCCGCGCGCGAAGACGTCCTTCCCGCCGCGAACGGCATCGAGGAGCTCGGCCCCGAGCTGTCCGTCTGCGCCCGTGACGAGAAGGGCAAGGCTCACTGCTGGGTCTTCGCGTACTTCGCCTCGGTGGCCGCCTTCTGCGGACGCCACCAGTCCTCGTTCTGCTGGTACCACTGCACGGTCGCCTTCAGGCCCGACGCGAAGTCGGGATAGGTCGGGGTCCAGCCGAGCTCCGTGCGGAGCTTGCTGCTGTCGATGGCGTAGCGCCGGTCGTGGCCGGGCCGGTCCCGCACCAGCTCGAAGGCGTCCTCCGGCTTGCCGAGCTCGCGGAGCACGGCCGCGACGACGTCGCGGTTGGTCTGCTCCCCGTCGGCACCGATCAGGTAGGTCTCGCCGGAGCGGCCCGTCTCGGCGATGGTCCACACGGCTGCGTTGTGGTCGTCGACGTGGATCCAGTCGCGGACGTTGAGGCCGTCGCCGTACAGCTTCGGCGCGATCCCGTCGAGGACGTTGGTGATCTGTCGCGGGATGAACTTCTCGACGTGCTGGTAGGGCCCGTAGTTGTTGGAGCAGTTGCTGATCGTGGCGGCGACGCCGAAGGACCGCACCCAGGCGCGCACCAGCAGGTCGCTGCCCGCCTTTGTCGCGGAGTAGGGGCTCGAGGGGTTGTACGGCGTCGCCTCGGTGAAGCGCTCCGGGTCGTCGAGCTCGAGGTCGCCGTAGACCTCGTCGGTCGAGACGTGGTGGAGCCGTACGTCGTGACGACGCACGGCCTCGAGCAGGGAGAAGGTCCCGACGACGTTCGTGTGGACGAACGGCGACGGGTCCGTGAGCGAGTTGTCGTTGTGGGTCTCTGCCGCGAAGTGGAAGACCTGGTCGACGTCCTTGACCAGCCGGTCGACAAGGGAGCTGTCGGCGATGTCGCCCTGGATCAGCTCGACCTCGTCGCGGACGGCGCCGAGGCTCGAGCCGTCTGCGGCGTAGGTCAGGGCGTCGAGGACGACGATCTCGACCTCCGGGCGGTGAGCCCGGGTCCAGTGGACGAAGTTGGCACCGATGAACCCGGCGCCGCCGGTGACGAGAGCACGCATGGGACCAGTGTCCCAGATACGAGCTACTTGCCGGGCACCACACAGGACGGGGCGCCGGCGACGTAGTCCTTGCCGCCGGACGCGGTGTCCGCGTAGTACAGCGCGCCTTCGAGGATGGCTCCCCCACCGAAGGCCCCGGCCTTGTCCGGGATGGCCACCTCGGGGCCGGCGTTTGCGGTCAGCGCGGTGAGCTTGGTGCCGGGCTTGAGGGCGGACTCCGCGGCGAACAGGTCGCGCGGGGCCGAGATCCGCACCTCGCTCTTGGCGGTGTCGAAGATCCCCGTGACGCCAGGCCCGTAGAGCGAGTTGACACCTGTCGCGCTGTGGGCGGCGTCGAAGGTGATGGCGCCCGTCGGGTCGGAGTGCGCGGACAAGCTGAAGGTCGTGGTGTCGACGGTGAAGTAGACCGACCACGTCATGCCGCTGGGAGCGCTGGACGACGTGGCGGCGAGCTTCTTGACCCGCACCACACCGGTGATGGTCTTGGCGTCGGACGCGACATCCGCGGACACGATGTCCAGGGCGTCGTTGCTCGGGCCACCGCTCTGCGCGGGGACGGGGGAACCAGGGTCGATCCCGTTGCCGTCACCGGCTGCGTCGGTGAGCAGGTTGCACACCGGAGCCGGCGGCGCCGGCTTGGACGCGGCGCCGGCTGCGCCGGCAACAGCGACGGATGCGCAGACGAGGACCGCGACCGTGGGGCGCAGCAGGGACAGTGACATCGGGAGCTCCTGACGAGGGGGGCGGTTCGGGGGTTGAGCTACTTGCCGGGCACGACGCAGGACGGCGCGCCCACCGTGTAGCCCTTCGCGGAGGTCGCGACGTCGGCGAAGGACGACGACCCGGTCGGGGTGAGGCGAGCCGAGGTCTGGTCGAGCCCGGAGAAGGAGACCGGAGCACCGGCCTTCACGCCCTGGGCCGCGAACGTGGCGAGCGGGGCGCTGATGCGGATCTCGTTCTTCGCGAGGTCGAACACGCCGGTGGCGTCGGCGAGCTTGGTCGACAGGTTGGCCGTGATCGCACGCGTGCCGGCGACGAAGGTGTCCTTGGTGCCATCGGTCGTCGCCGAGAGGTACATGTTCTCGTCGCTCTCGCTGGCACTGGCGAACTGCACGCGGAACGCCAGCCCACCAGGCGCGCTGGAAGCGCTCTTGGCGAGCTTGTCGACCCTGATCACCGCGGTGATGGTCTTCGCGTCGGCCGCGACATCCGCCGAGACGATGTCGAGCGCGGGCTCGGCCGGCCCGTAGGCGCTCTGGCCGGAGAGGTCGTGCGCGGTGTCCTGGTAGCGGAGCAGGAACGTGTCGGCCTTGGCGTCCTCGACGAGGTTGCAGACGGGCGGTGCCGCCGGCTTCTTGGGAGCCGCCGTGGCCGCACCACCGGCGACGGCAGACGCGCAGAGCAGCACCGCAACGGCGGGGCGCAGCAGGGACACGGACATCGGAGCTCCTGAGACTGGGTGTGGTGGGTGGTGGTTGTTGCCGGCTACTACTTCGCGGCGAGGTGTGAGTGCTTGTACGGCGGCGGGGCAGTTACTTCTTCGTCGGGAACACCACGTAGGCATCACCGCTGAGGTGCTTCGCGCTGAAGCCGAGGTTGGCGCCGTGCTGGAAGACGTTCAGCGCCAGGCTCTTGACCGGGGTCGTGGCCCCACCCGGGATCGCGAGGGTGAAGGGCACCAGAACGACGTTCTGACCTGGCGTGATCGAACCAGTCACGGTCGTGGAGCCGAAGTCGATGCTCTTGCCCTTCGTGTCGACTCCGACGAGCGTCACGTCGAACGTGACCGAGCCCGCCCCGGCACCGAACCCGATCCAGGACTCCGCGGCCAGCTGCCCGGTCACCTTCTTCGAGGCGTCCAGCTTGATCGGCAGGCCCTTGCCCACGCTCGCGTAGGTCTCGCTTCCGTCAGCCCCGGCCTGCGCCTCGGCCTCGGCCAGTGGCAGGCCGCCGACGGTGCCGCAGCCGGTGGCGCCGTCGCCGCCGTCCTTAGGCTCGAGGCGACCGGCCTCTGCGGTGGTGCCGCAGCCCTCCTGGCGCAGGAAGAACGTCGCGCTCTTGGCGGTCGTCTTCGGCGCATCAGCGGCCGAGGCCACCCCCGCGAACAGGAAGACGGCGGAAAGACCAAGGGCCAGGGTGGGACGCACGCGGACGGACACGAGGGATCTCCCGGAAGAATGAGGGTTCTTGCCGGGGAGACTTCGCCGGAGGAGGAAGAACTCCTGCTAGGCGATGGAAACCCGTGAGTGATCGCCGAGCATCAGGCGATGGGCCCGCGGCAGGGCGGACGAGGGTGATACCTCGACCTCCTTGCCGATCAAGGAGTCCTCGATGCGCCGTACGCCCCGGATGACCGATTGCTCGAGCACGATCGAGTGCTCGATCTCGGTGTCCTCGAGGGTGCAGCCGAAGTAGATCGACGTGAAGGGCCCGACGTAGGTGTCGCGGATGACCGTGTCGCGCCCGATGATCGCCGGCCCACGCACCGTCGAGCGCTCGATCACGGCGCCCTCCTCGACGACGACGCGCCCGATCAGCTGCGAGTCCTTGTCGACCTTGCCGCGGACGACGGGCTCCAGCGACTCGAGGACCTTGCGGTTGCACTCGAGCATGTCCTCGAGCCGCCCGGTGTCCTTCCAGTAGCCGGTGACGAGGTGGGGGCTGACCACCTTGCCCTCGTCGATGAGCCACTGGATGGCGTCGGTGATCTCCAGCTCCCCCCGCCCGGAGGGCTTGATCGCCCGGACGGCCTCATGGATGACCGGCGTGAACATGTAGACGCCAACCAGCGCGAGGTCGCTCTTGGGCTCCTTCGGCTTCTCCACCAGGGTCGCGACCCGGCCGTCCTTGCCGAGCTCGGCCACGCCGAACTGCGACGGGTTGTCGACCTTGGTCAGCAGGATCTGCGCGTCGTACCCCTCGTCCTGGAACTCCCGCACCAGCTCGGTGATCCCGCCGATGATGAAGTTGTCGCCGAGGTACATCACGAAGTCCTCGTCGCCGAGGAAGTCGCGGGCGATGAGGACGCAGTGGGCGAGCCCGAGCGGCGCCTCCTGCTTGATGTAGGTGACGCGAATCCCGAGCGCGCTGCCATCGCCGACCGCTGCCTCGATCTCCGCCGCCGTCTCGCCGACGATGATGCCGACGTCGGTCACACCGGCGTCGCGGATCGCCTCCAGGCCGTAGAAGAGCACCGGCTTGTTGGCCACCGGTACGAGCTGCTTGGCGCTCGTGTGCGTGATGGGGCGCAGGCGGGTGCCCGCGCCGCCGGACAGGACGAGTGCCTTCATGCGGCGCAGGCTAGTCGGGCCAGGGCGTACAGCGGACGTTCAGGGCGTCGCCGGTAGCCTGGGCCGGCGGCGCGAGGGAACCCCCGGCCGATCCCACACGTCCTCGGGGATGACCCCCCGTCTACGCAGAGAGCAGGGCCGTGAGCGACCCGAGGGACTGGAAGGCCGGCGCTTCGCCGCCGCCTCCCAGGCCTGCGCCGTCGCGCCCGCTCCCGCCCCACCTCGACCCGCGTGGACGCCCCGGGCCGCCGCGACCGCCCGCGCAGCACGTGATTCCCGGCGGCAAGATCCACCGTCCCCGCCGGGCGGCGCGCATCCTCTCGTGGATCGCGGTCGTGACCTCGGTGGCGATCCTCGCCACCGCCGGTGCGGGCTACATCCTCGTCAACCACTACGAGGGCAACATCCACCGCCTCAAGGACGTCTTCGGCAACCGGGCCGGTGCTCCGCCTGCCGCCCCCCACAACGCGGAGAACTTCCTCCTGGTCGGATCGGACAGCCGCGGGGATCTCAAGCCCGGGGAGGGCGTACAGGGCAGCGGCTCGACCTTCGTCACCGGTCAGCGCTCCGACACGGTCATCCTGGCGCACCTGTACGGCGGCAAGAGCAACAAGGTCCAGCTGGTCAGCTTCCCCCGCGACTCGGTCGTCGAGATCCCGGCCTACACCGACGCCAAGCACGTCGTCCACGCAGCGCAGCAGAACCGCATCAACTACGCGTTCAACGAGGGCGGCCCGCAGCTGCTGGTGCAGACCGTGCAGAACCTCACCGGCGTACGCGTCGACCACTACCTCCAGGTCGACTTCAACGGCTTCCAGGCGATGGTCGACAAGCTCGGCGGAGTCGACGTGTGCCTGTCCCAGCCGGCGAAGGACCACTTCTCCGGGATCAACCTGACCGCGGGCAAGCACCACATCAATGGGACGGTCGCCCTCTCGTTCGTCCGGCAGCGGCACGGGCTCACCAACGGCGACATCGACCGCATCAAGCGCCAGCAGCAGTTCATCGGCGCGATGATCCGCAAGGTGCTCTCGGCCGGGACGCTGGCCAACCCGTTCCGACTCAACGGCTTCCTCAACGTCGCGACGTCATCCCTTCAGGCCGACGAGGGGCTGAACTTCTCCACGTTGCGGACTCTCGCCCTGCGGATGCGCAACATCGGTGCGGGCAACGTGATCTTCGCGACGATCCCGATCTCCACCTCCAACGGCTACAGCCCCCGGCTCGGCTCGGTCGTGCTGATCGACAAGCCGAAGGCCGACGCGCTGTTCGAGCAGATCCGCCGCGACATCCCGCCGGGCACGCCGGCTCCCAAGCCCACGAAGGCAGGTGGCAACGCGCCCCTCACGGTGCGACCTGGTGCCATCCGCGTGCACGTCTACAACGGGTCCGACATCAACGGCCTCGGCCGCAAGGCCGACGGCGACCTGAGCAACGTGGGCTTCCAGACGGTCGGTACCCCGGAGAGCCGCGGCAGCGGCGCGACCACCACGCTGGTCCGCTATGGCCCGACCAAGGCCGACTCCGCGCGGACCCTCGCCGCCGCCATCCCGGGCTCGACGCTCCAGGCGGCCCCTGAGCTCGGCAACGTCCTCGAGGTCGTGGTGGGGTCCAGCTACAAGGGCGCGCAGCTGGTCAAGGTCACCGCATCCCCGGCCGGGACGCCGACGGCGAGTGCGAGCCCGAAGGTCGTCACGGCGCTGGACGACCCCTGCGCAGCCTGAGCGACCTGACCGGCGGCTTCGTGGGCGAGCGCGACCCCGCCCAGCCGCTGCTCACGCTGTACGACGGGGACGCGCGCGTCGAGCTCTCCGGGGCCACCACGGCCAACTGGGTGGCAAAGTCCGCCAACCTGCTCGTCGACTCCTTCGACGGGCCCGGGCCGGTGGGACTCCTGCTGCCGCTGCACTGGCAGACCGTCGCGCTGCTGCTCGCCGTCGTGACCGCCGACCGCACGGCACTCCTGGTGGCCGACGCCCACGAGCTGGGGCGATGTGGCGTGGCCTTCGTCCTCGCCGAGGACGCCGAGGGAGCCCTCGACAGCGGCGTCGACGACGTACTGGCCCTGTCCGGCCACCCGCTCGGAGCGCCGGCGGGTCCGCTGCCCGCCCTCGTCCTCGACTACGCGCGTGAGGTTCCGTCGTACGGCGACCACTTCGCCGGTCCGCGCCCCGCCGCGGGCCGGATCGAGGTCGGCGGCCGGCCGTTGAAAGCGCTCTCGGGCATCAGCGCGGAGGACCGGCTGCTGACGACACTGGCGCCGTCGGACCGGCTGGGCGCCGCCGCGCTGGTCGGCGCGCTGCAGGCGGGGGCCAGCCTGATCCTGGTCCGGGGCGGGGACACTGCCGCTGTCGCAGCGGCCGAGCGGGCGACGGTGACGGCAGGAACCGCCGTGCCCGGCCTCACGTGGGTGGCCTGAGAAGCCGAGGACACGGGTAGATTCCCACGACCGCCCGACCCTGGAGACCGAGCAGCCGTGCACGCCCGCATCCGATCGCCGCGCACGGCCGTGCCGGCCGTGGCGATGCTGCTCGCCCTGCTCGCGGCCGGCTGCGGGGTCCAGCCCGCCCAGGCCGGTCACTCCGCGACGGCGAGCCGCACGGTCAAGCTGCGGGTCGACGGGCGCGAGCGCAGCTACCTGCTCGAGCCGGCGCTGAGCGTCCCGGCCGGCCGGAAGGCCGCCCTCGTCGCCGTCCTGCACCAGGAGGGCGGTACGCCGGAGGGCGTGGCCAAGGAGACGGCGCTCCAGGAGCTGCGGCGGGCCGGTGCGACCCTCGTCTACCCGGCCGGCTTCGACCACTCGTGGGACGCCGGCAAGTGCTGCGGCGTGCCGAGCCGCGAGGGCGTCGACGACGTGCGCTTCCTCGACGCCGTCTACGCCGACGCGGCGAAGCAGACCCCGGTCGACAAGCACCGCGAGGCGCTCGTCGGCTACTCCAGCGGCGGTATGCTGACCTACCACTACGTCTGCGCACGCCCCGGCCACCTCGCCGTCGCCGTTGTCGTCAGCGGATCACTGGAGAGCCCCTGCGACGCCGGCATCACCGTGCCCGACGTCCTGACGCTGCACGGGAAGGCTGACGGCACGATCGGGCTGAACCGCCCGATCTTCATCACCAAGCTCGGGCTCGCACCCCGCCCCGCAGCGAGCACCCTCGGCATCCTGACCACCAGCGCCGGGTGCGGGAAGGGCGTGACCACCCAGGTCCTCGGCGCCGAGGTGCGCCGCTGGGACGGCTGCCGCGGTGGCACCGTCGAGGCGTTGCTCATCCCCGACGCCGGTCACGGCTGGGGCAACCTCGACGCCTCGCGCCGGACGCTGGCGTTCCTTCGGCTCCGGCTGCTGGCGGGCTGACCATGCGCGCGATCTTCGTACGGCGGGCGCACGTGTGGAGCTTCGGCCAGCCCGTGCTGATGCTGCTGCTGACGCTCGTCGTCGCCGTCTTCGTCGTGGCACCTCCCGCCCACAGCCCCACGGAAGGCACGGCGGCCGCGTCAACGGTCGCCGCGCTGGCCGGCTCCGTCCCGGCGCAGTCCGCCGGTCGCTCCCTCGTGCTGCCCGGCCAGGGAGCACCGGGAGACCTGGCCCCGATCGCCGGACCCGGGATGCCGGCCGGTGACGCGCGGGTCGTGCGGCTCCGCGTCGGTGGACGCGAGCGTGGATACCTGCTGCTGCCGGCGCTCGGCTTGCCGCCGGGACGGCTGGCCGCGCTCGTCGTCGTGCTGCACCAGGACGTCGGCAGCGCGCAGGCCGTCGCGGAGGGCCTGGGCCTCGACAGCCTGCGCCGCGAGGGCATCACGCTCGCCTACCCGGCCGGCGTCGGTGGCTCCTGGAACGCCGGCGCGTGCTGTGGCGTCGCCAAGACCGACGACGTCGACGACGTCGGCTTCGTTGACACCGTCCTCGACGACGTCGGGCATCACGTCCCCATCGACGTGCACCGCCGCGCGATCGTCGGCTACTCCGGTGGCGGGATGCTCGCGTATCGCGTCCTGTGCCGAGCCCACCCTGGACTCGTGGCCGCCGTGGAGGTCAGCGGCAGCCTCGAGGCGCACTGCCCCAGCACCGTCGTGCTGCCCGACCTGCTGTCCATCCACGGCGCGAAGGACGGCACCGTCGGCCTCGTCAAGCCGGTTCACGTGACGCACCTCGGCATGTCGCCCCGGACCGTGACCTCGACGCTGAGCCTGATGACGACGCAGGCCGCCTGCGGGAAGCGCACCACCCGCGACCGGCCGGGCGTGCGCTACGTCCACTGGCGCGGCTGTCGCGGCGGGTCGTCCATCGACCTGCAGATCGTGGCCGACGCGGGGCACGGCTGGGAGTCCGTGCAGGGGGCGATGCGGGCCATCCCGTTCCTCGAGAGCCACCTGCTCGCGGCGTAGCTACTTCAAGATCTGGCGTGCCATCACCATGCGCTGGATCTGGTTGGTGCCCTCGTAGATCTGGGTGATCTTCGCGTCGCGCATCATCCGCTCCACCGGGAAGTCCTTCGTGTAGCCGTAGCCGCCGAACAGCTGGACCGCGTTGGTGGTGACCTCCATCGCCGTGTCGGAGGCGAACGTCTTCGACGCGCTCGACAGGAACGTGAGGTCGGCGCCGCCCCGCTCGGCGCACGCGTTGGCGACGTAGACGAGCTGGCGCGCGGCCTCGACCTTCATCGCCATGTCGGCCACCATGAACTGCACGCCCTGAAAGTCAGCGATCGCCTTCCCGAACTGCTTGCGCTCCTTGACGTAGGCAACAGCGGCGTCGAGGGCACCCTGCGCGATGCCGACGGCCTGCGCGCCGATCATCGACCGCGTGTGGTCGAGGGTCTTCAGCGCCGTGATGAACCCGGTGCCCTCCTCACCGATGAGGCGATCGGCGGGGATGCGGCAGTCCTCGAAGTAGATCTCGCACGTGGGAGATCCCTTGATGCCCATCTTGCGTTCCTTCGTGCCCACCGAGAAGCCCGGGTCGTCGGCGTGGACGACGAAGGCGGAGATGCCCTTCGCCCCCTTGGACGGGTCGGTCGTTGCCATCAGCGTGTAGTGCGTGTTGACCCCGGCGCCCGTGATCCAGCACTTCGTCCCGTTGAGCACGTAGGAGTCGCCGTCGCGGACGGCACGGGTCTTCATCGCGGCCGCGTCGCTGCCGGCCTCGCGCTCGCTGAGGGCGTAGGAGAACGTGATCTCGCCGCGTGCGACCTGCGGCAGGTAGCGCTGCTTGAGCTCCTCCGAGCCCGACAGGATCAGGCCCATCGTGCCGAGCTTGTTGCCGGCGACGATGAGGCTCGAGCTGGCGCAGACGCGCGCGACCTCCTCGACGACGATGCTGTGGGCGATCCGGTCCGCGCCTGCGCCGCCGTACTCCTCCGGGACGTGGATCGCGAGCAGGTCGGCCGACTTCAGCGCCTCGTGGACGTCCCACGGGTACTCCGCCGCCTCGTCGATCGCGGCGGCCCGGGGCGCGATCTTGTCCTCGGCCAGCTGCCGCACGGCCTTGCGGAGCAGCTGATGCTCCTCGGTCAGCGAGTAGAGGCCGTACGACGTGTCCATGGGACGCAGCCTAGTGACGGTCTCGCCCTAGGCTGGCGGCATGACGTCACGCACGCGCATCGCCGTCGCCGGCACCGGCTACGTCGGCCTGTCCAACGCGGTCATCCTCGCGCAGAACAACACCGTCGTGGCGCTGGACATCGACCCCGAGAAGGTCGACCTCATCAACCGGCGGGAGTCGCCGATCATCGACGAGGAGCTGCAGGACTACCTGCGGAGCAAGCCGCTCGACCTCACGGCAACGCTCGATCCCGCCGAGGCCTACGACGGGGCAGAGTTCGTGATCGTCGCGACGCCCACCGACTACGACGAGAAGACCAACTACTTCAACACGGGCTCGGTCGAGTCGGTGATCGCGGATGTCGTCGCCAAGAACCCCGACGCGACGGTCATCATCAAGTCGACGGTCCCGGTCGGCTTCACGAGGCGGATGCGGGAGGCCCACCCAGCCGCCTCGATCGTGTTCTCGCCTGAGTTCCTGCGTGAGGGCCGGGCGCTGCACGACAACCTGCACCCGTCCCGGATCATCGTCGGCGACCGCGGGGAGCGCGGGCAGCGCTTCGCCGGCCTCCTCCTCGAGGGGGCGATCGACAAGAGCTCGCCGGTGCTCCTGACGGACTCCACCGAGGCGGAGGCGGTCAAGCTGTTCGCCAACACCTACCTCGCCCTGCGGGTGGCCTACTTCAACGAGCTCGACACCTACGCCCTGACCCACGGCCTCAACACCGGCCAGATCATCGAGGGCGTCGGGCTCGACCCGCGCATCGGCAACTACTACAACAACCCATCCTTCGGCTACGGCGGCTACTGCCTGCCCAAGGACACCAAGCAGCTGCAGGCCAACTACACGGACGTGCCGCAGAACCTCATCAGCGCGATCGTCGACGCCAACACCACCCGCAAGGACTTCATCGCCACGGACATCCTGCGCCGCAACCCGGCCACGGTGGGTGTCTACCGGTTGATCATGAAGACCGGCTCCGACAACTTCCGCTCCTCCTCGATCCAGGGCGTCATGAAGCGGATCAAGGCCAAGGGCATCCCGGTGATCATCTACGAGCCGGCCTTCGACGGCGACTCGTTCTACAACTCCGAGGTCGTCCACGACCTGGACGAGTTCAAGAAGCGCTCGGACGTGATCATCGCCAACCGCCGCGACGAGGCGCTCGACGACGTCCACGACAAGGTCTACACGCGCGACATCCAGGGCCGCGACTGAGCAGCCCCCTCGCTCAGGTTAGGTAGTTCGCCTCAGGGGTTGCGGGGGGCAGCGCACCGATGCTGAGCACATGACGAGCCCCACCGCTCTCCCGCCCTGCCCCGACTGCCGCGCGCCGCTGACCGGCGGCCCGAGCTGCACGGCCTGCGGCCTGCGGCTCACCGGCCCCGATGCGCTCCGCCTCTGGGAGGTCGACCAGGCGCTGACGGGCCTCGACGCGCACCGCACGACGCTGCTGGCCGAGCGCAACAACCTGCTCGCCGCGCTGCGGCCGGGCACGCTGCTCGGTCCCGCTCCGGTCACCCTCCCGCCGCGACCGGCACTCGCGGCATCCAGTCCCGTGGCAGCTGGTGCTGCTGGGGCTGCTGCCCCGCCCGTCGGTGCGGACTGGATGCCGCCGGTTCCGGGACCGGTCCGCGCGGAGTGGACGCCGCAGCGGGTGCAGAACACCTTGCTCGCTCTCGGGGCTCTGCTGCTGACCGTTGCCGGCATCGTGTTCGCCGCCGTCACCTACGACCGGCTCGGTGCCGGGGGCCGCGCCGTCGTGCTCGTCGCCCTCACCGCGCTCGCCGGCCTCGCGGTCCCCCGCCTCAAGGCCCGGGGCCTCGATGCCACCGCGGAGGCCGTGACCGTGGTGACCCTCGCACTCGCTGTCCTCGATGCCTATGGACTCCGCACCCTCGGCCTGGCCGCGTCGAGCGCGCCGAGCGTCTACGCAGCGGGCACGTCCCTGGCGCTCGCGGTGACCGCGGGCCTGTACGCCGCGGTCGTGCCGGTGCGCGGGCCCCGCCTCGCAGCGGTCGCTCTGGCGCACCTCCCGGTGCCGCTGCTCCTGTGGCACACCCGGGCCACGCTCGGCGAGGTCGGCCTCGCGCTCGCGCTGCTCGCTGCCGCGGATCTGGCCGCCTGGGTGGTCCTGCAGCGCACCGTCCTTCGGGACGTGCAGGCCACAGTGACAGGCGCAGGTCTGCTGACCGCCGGGTTCGCGATCGCCTTCGGTACGGCGGGTGCCTTCTTCAACGGCGAAGGCGCCGGTCAGCTCGGGCTGCTCGCACTCGCCGCACTCCTCGCGAGCGCAGGTCTGCTCACGCGACCGGGCCTGGCACGGATCGCGCTGACAGCCCTCCCCGCCCCGCTGGTCGCGACCGCTGCGTTCGCCAGCAGCAGCGACCGGCTCGCACCCGCGCAGCAGCCCCTCGTCCTGGCCGCAGTCGGGCTGGTCGCGATGCAGGTGGCCGGGCTGCTGGCACGGCCCTGGCGGCACGGCCCGGTGGCCGGCGCGCTCGTCGTGACGGCCTCCGCCCTGTCGACCCAGGCCGAGGCGATCGTGCAGGCCATGGCGCTGCCGCTGGGCTGGCTCGGCCGAGCCTGGACGTTGACGGGTCCCCGCGACGCCCGGCACGCCCTCTCACCCGAGCTGGTCTGGTCCGGCACGGTCGTGGCTCTGGTGGTTCTTGTCTGCGCCGCGGTGACCGTCGCCGGTGCCGGCCTGGCCCTGCACCAGCTGCGGCTGGCTGCCGCTCCCACGGCGGTGCTCCTCGTCGCGGCCGCAGTGGTGCTGCCACTCGGACTCGCCACGTCGTACTCCCTCGCCCTGGTCCTGCTGCTCGCCTCCGCGGCGGCCCTGCTCTCCTGCGGAGCCGCCGCGCGCCGCACGGACGTCTCGCTCGGCGGCCTCGGCGCGGGGACGGCCGTCGCCCTCCTCGCGGGCGCCTGGTCGGTCGCCGACCGCGACGCCAACCTGGCGACCCTGACGGTGCTGACCGGTCTGTTCGCCGCTGTCGCCCTGCGGAGGGCTGAGGCCGCCGGCATCGCTGGGCTGACGGGCGGCGCGCTGCTGGCCGCCGGAGGGGCCGCGCGTGGACTGTCCGCGGACCAGGTGGGCGGCCTGCTGCTGATCGCTCCGGCGATGCTCGTCGCGCTGACGTTCGTGCTCGATCGCGTCCGCCGCGTCGCTGTCGAGGTCGCGGCTGCGGTGCTCGCCGCGACCGCGATCGCCCTTGCCTCCCAGGACGCGGGCTGGCTGTCGTGGACGCTCGCAACCGCCGGCCTGGTCGCCCTCGCCGATGCCCTTCACGCCGACCGCCGGCTTGTCGCCGCAGCGGGTGGCCTGCTCCTGTCCGCGAGCTCATGGGTGCGGCTGGCCGACGCGGGCGTGCACGCGCCCGAGCCGTACGTCGTCCCCTTGGGACTCGTCGCACTTGCACTCGGCTGGCTGCGGGTCCGCAGGGCGCCATCCACCCGCTCCTTCCCGGCCTACAGCCCTGGGCTGTCGCTGCTCCTCCTGCCGAGCCTGCTCGCCAGCTTCGACGACCAGACCCTCACCCGCCCGCTGCTCCTCGGCGCGGCCGCCCTCCTGGTCCTTCTCGTCGGAGCCCGGGAGCGGCTGCAGGCCCCGCTCGTCATCGGCGGTGCCGTGCTCGCCGTGGATGCGCTGCAGCTGCTCGCGCCGTACGCCGCCGCGCTGCCCCGTTGGCTGACGCTCGGAGCCGCCGGCCTGCTGCTGGTCGCCGTCGGCGCCACCTACGAGCAGCGCCGCCGCGACGTGGCCCGGATGCGCGAGCACTTCGAGGCACTCACCTAGGGTCCACCCATGAGCGAAGCGGTGCAGAAGCTGCTGGCGATGGACACCTGGGCGATCATCGGCCTGTCCAACGACCGCGGTCGCGCGGCGTACGACGTCGCGAAGTTCCTGCAGGACAAGGGAAAGCGCATCGTGCCCGTGCACCCGACCGCGCCAGTGGTGCACGGCGAGCAGGGCTACCCGACGCTCTCGGAGATCCCCTTCGAGGTTGATGTCGTCGACTGCTTCGTCCGCAGCGAGCTGGTCGGTCCGGTCGTCGACCAGGCCGTCCGGGAAGGGGCGCAGGGCGTCTGGATGCAGCTGGGCGTCGTCGACCAGCAGGCAGCCCGCCGCGCCCACGATGCCGGCCTGCTCGTCGTCATGGACCGCTGCCCGAAGATCGACTGGGCCGGGTTTGGGCCGCGCTAGAGCTTCTTCTGGAGAGCGGCGTCCTTGGCCCGGGCGGTGTCCGCGAGCTCGGCCTGGAACTGCTCCATCCGCGACCGCAGCTCGTCGTCGGACGTCGCGAGGATGCGGACCGCGAGCAGCCCCGCGTTGCGTGCGCCGCCGATGCTCACCGTGGCGACCGGGACACCGGCGGGCATCTGCACGATCGACAGCAGCGAGTCCATGCCGTCGAGATGCGTCAGAGGGACGGGTACGCCGATGACCGGCAGCGGCGTCATCGACGCCACCATGCCGGGCAGGTGCGCAGCGCCGCCGGCTCCGGCGATCACCACGCGCAGCCCGCGGCCTGCCGCCTCGGAGGCCCAGTCGAGCATGTCGCGCGGGGTGCGGTGGGCAGACACGACGCGCACCTCGGACTCGACGTCGAACTCCGCGAGCGCCCTGGCCGCACCCTCCATCACGGGCCAGTCGGAGTCGCTGCCCATCACGATGCCTACGAGGGCCATTGACCGTCCTTCAGGTAGTCGGCGCCTTCGCGCGCCCGCCGCCGTACGTCGTCCAGGTCGTCGCCGAGCGCGGTGACGTGACCGATCTTGCGACCCGGCCGCACCTCCTTGCCGTAGAGGTGAACCTTCAGCGCGGGATCGTGGGCGAACAGCATGTGCAGTCGCTCGTCGAAGCCATCGGCGTCGTCGCCGCCGAGGACGTTGGCCATGACGACCCAGGGCGCCGTCATCAGCGTGGCGCCGAGCGGGTAGTCGAGGACCGCACGCAGGTGCTGCTCGAACTGCGAGGTCCGCGCCCCTTCGATGGTCCAGTGCGCGGAGTTGTGGGGTCGCATCGCGAGCTCGTTGACGAGCAGACCGTCAGCCGTCTCGAACAGCTCGACCGCCAGCACTCCGACGACATCGAGCTCGTCGGCGAGCCGGAGCGCGAGACCTTGCGCCTCCAGGGCGCGGTCCTCGGAAAGGCCCGGCGCCGGGGCGACCACCTCGACGCAGATGCCGGCCGACTGGACGGTCTCGACGACCGGCCAGGCGGCGGCCTGGCCGTACGGAGACCGCGCCACCACCGCAGCGAGCTCTCTCTGCAGCGGCACGAACTGCTCGGCGACCAGTCGCAGCCCCGACGAGAGCACCTCCTCCGCGTCGGCCATCGAGCCGACGACCCAGACGCCCTTGCCGTCGTAGCCGCCGGTCGCGGCCTTCAGCACCAGCGGCCAGCCGACGTGCTTGGCGAAGCCGGCCAGCTGCTCTGCCGTCGCCACCGGGCAGAAGGGCGGCACCGGTACGCCGAGCCCCGACAGCCGTTCCCGCATCACGATCTTGTCCTGCGCATGACGGAGTGCGGCGGCGCTCGGGTAGACCTTCGTCCCCTCTGCCTCGAGGGCCTCGATCAGCCCTCCGGGCACGTGCTCGTGGTCGAACGTCACGACCTCACAGCCCGCCGCGAAGGACTGCAGGTCCTCCAGCGACGTGTGGTCGCCGATCTCGACGCCGTTGGCGACGAGGGCCGCGCTGTCGTGCGTCTTGTCGGCCAGCACCCGCAAGGACAGGCCGAGAGCGATCGCGGCCTGGTGGGTCATGCGCGACAGCTGGCCGCCGCCCACCATGCCGACGACCGGCAGACCCATCGCCCCCCGGACGGTCATGTGCGGAGTCGCTCGCGCAGCGCCGCCTGCTCGTCGGCCCCGAACCCCTGCTCGGACAGCCAGGCCGAGACCCCGCCGCGCTCGTCCATGCGGTCGAGGAAGTGGCGCATCGACAGGGCGTGCGGCCGCATGTCGTCGACGGGCCGGCTCTTCATGTCCTCCGCGTAGGTCGGGGAGGCGACCAGGCGGTCGCGGATCGCATCGATGCGCTCGCCGGTCAGGGCGTAGTCGGCGACGACCTCGTCGCGGTGCACGCCGGCGACCACGAGCGCGAGCGCGACGACCACTCCGGTCCGGTCCTTGCCGGCGGCGCAGTGCACGACGACCGGACCGCTGCCGGTGTCGGTGATGACGCGCAGAGCCGCGACGACCTCCGACGGGGCCTGGTCGAGATAGGTCAGGTAGAAGTGCGAGAGGTCGCCCTGCTCTCGCTGCTCGTGCGGCACGATGCGGTCTGCGCTCGGACCCGAGACGTCCCAGGTGGGGATCAGGTCGAGGTTGACATGTCGGATGCCCTCGGCGACAAGCGGTCCCGGGCCCTCGAGGCGGACCTCGGTCGGCGTGCGGAGGTCGAGGACCGTGCACACGCCGTAGTCGTCGACGAGGCGGCGGACGTCCTTGTCGCTGAGGCCCTGCAGGTTGTCGCTGCGCAGGAGCACGCCCTGCGCCGTCGTACCGCCGTCATCGGTCGTCAGACCGCCGAGGTCACGGACGTTGACCGCTCCGTCGAGCTCGATCCACCGATCCACGTCTCAGAGACCAAGCTCGCGCGCGATGAGCATCTTCTGGACCTCGCTGGTGCCCTCGCCGATCTCGAGGATCTTCGAGTCGCGGTAGTGGCGTGCGACGGGGTACTCGTTCATGAAGCCGTAGCCGCCGTGGATCTGCGTCGCGTCGCGCGCGTTGTCCATCGCCGCGTTCGACGACACCAGCTTGGCGATGGCGGCCTGCTTCTTGAAGGGCTGCCCGGCCAGCATCCGCGACGCGGCGTCGTAGTAGGTGCACCGGGCGACGTGCGCGCGGGCCTCCATCTCGGCGATCTTGAACGCGATCGCCTGGTTCTGCCCGATCGGCCGGCCGAAGGCCTCGCGCTCCTTGGCGTACTTGACGCTCTCGTCGACGCAGCCCTGCGCCGCGCCGGTCGACAGGGCCGAGATGGCGACGCGTCCCTCGTCGAGGATGTGCAGGAAGTTGGCGTAGCCGCGACCGCGCTCCCCGAGCAGGTTGGCTTCGGGAACGCGTACGTCGTCGAAGGACAGCGGGTGGGTGTCGGAGGCGTTCCAGCCCACCTTGTTGTAGGACGGCTCGGCGGTGAAGCCAGGCGTCGGGACCGGCACGAGGATGCTCGAGATCTCCTTGCGGCCGTCGGGCTTGTCGCCGGTCACGGCGGTCACGGTGACCAGGCTGGTGATGTCGGTGCCCGAGTTGGTGATGAACGCCTTGGAGCCGTTGATGACCCACTCGCCGCCGGCGAGGCGGGCGGTCGTGCGCGTCGCCCCGGCATCACTGCCACCACCGGCCTCGGTCAGCCCGAAGGCGCCCAGGGCCTCACCGGCGCAGAGCGACGGCAGCCACTGCTGCTTCTGCTCCTCGGTCCCGAACCGGTAGACGGGCATCGCGCCCAGGGAGACGCCGGCCTCGAGGGTGATCGCGACCGACTGGTCGACCCGGCCGAGCTCCTCCAGGGCGAGGCAGAGGGCGAAGTAGTCGCCGCCCATCCCGCCGTACTCCTCCGGGAAGGGCAGGCCGAACAGCCCCATCTGGCCCATCTGCCGGACCACCGCGTAGGGGAACGTCTTGGTGGCGTCGTGGTGGGCGGCGACGGGGGCTACGACGTCGCGGGCAAACGCCTCGACCGTCTTGCGGAGCTGCTCCTGCTCCTCGGTCAGCCGGGTGTCGAGCACGTCGTTCCTTCCGGTGGGTGTCAGGTAGATGATCCCACGCGCCGGTAGGCTGATGTGATGCTGCGGTCCCTGGAAGCCCGGTTGCGGGCTGCCTTCCACGAGCTGGCCAAGTTCGGGACGGTCGGGGCGCTCGCGTTCGTCGTCGACGTCTCCCTGTTCAACATCTCGCTGCATGTCGCCCCGCACAAGCCGCTCACCGCCAAGGTGATCTCGACGGTGGTCGCCGCAAGCGTCGCCTTCGTCCTCAACCGGGCCTGGTCCTTCCGGCACCGCCAGCGCGGCAACGTCCACCGTGAGTACGCCCTGTTCTTCGTCCTCAACGGCATCGGTCTCGCACTGGCCCTGGGCTGCTTGGGCTTCTCCCACTACGTGCTCGGCCTGCACAGCAAGCTCGCCGACAACATCTCGGCCAACGGCTTCGGCCTCGTCCTCGGCACGCTCTTCCGCTTCTGGTCCTACCGCCGCTACATCTGGCTGGCTCCCGACGCGGTCGAGGCGGCCGCCGACGACGGCGACGCTGCGGCCGTTGCCGTCCTCGAGGACGTCGCAGACGGGACCATCCACGCGCCCGCGGAGGCGGTCACACCGGCGTGATGCCGTGCCGGCGCCGGGAGAACGACCTGTCCTTGTCGCGGAGCACCGCGTAACGGCGGATCAGCTCCGCGCGCAGGTCCTCCGGCTCCACGATCCCGTCGATGACCAGCTCTGAGGCGAGCCGTACGACGTCGATGTCCACCTCGTACTCCTCGCGCTTCTGCGCGACGAACGCCTCCCGCTCGCCTTCCGGGAGCTGGGCGATCTTGTTGGCGTAGACGGCGTTGACGGCGGCCTCCGCGCCCATGACGGCGATCTTCGCGGTCGGCAGTGCCAGGCAGGCGTCGGGCTCGAAGCCCGGGCCGGCCATGGCGTAGAGGCCGGCGCCGTAGGCCTTGCGCACGATCACGCTGATCTTCGGGACGGTTGCCTCGCAGATCGCGGTGATCATCTTCGCACCGTGCCGGATGATGCCTTGCTTCTCGACGACGGAGCCGACCATGAAGCCGGGTACGTCGGAGAGGAAGAGCAACGGGATGTTGAACGCGTCGCAGGTCTGCACGAACCTCGCGGCCTTGTCGGCGGTGTCGACGAAGAGAACACCGCCCTTGAACATCGGGTTGTTGCCGAGCACGCCGACGACCTGGCCGTCGATGCGCCCGTAGCCGATCGTCAGCTCCTTCGCCCAGAGCGCGTGCACCTCGAGCCACGAGCCGTCGTCGACGATGCCGCTGATGTAGCGGCGCATGTCGAACGCCTGCCGCTCACTGGCCGGCACCAGCGCTCGCAGGTCGACGTCCTTCGGGGGCGAGGGGAAGACCGCCGGCGGCTGCTGCTTCCAGTTTCCCGGGAAGAACGACAGGTAGCGCCGCACGGTCGCGATGGCCTCCTGCTCGGTCTTCGCGAGGAAGTGCCCGACACCGGACTCCTTGCAGTGGACTGCAGCGCCGCCCATGGCTTCGAGGGTGGTCTTCTCGCCGGTGACCATCTCGACCATGCGGTCCGAGCCGAGGTACATCGACGCATTGCCCTCGACCATGATCACGACGTCGCAGAAGGCCGGGATGTAGGCCCCGCCCGCGGCCGACGGCCCGAACAGCGCGCACACCTGCGGGATCGCGCCGCTCGCCCGCACCTGCGTGTGGAAGATCTTGCCTGCACCGCGCCGGCCGGGGAAGAGGTCGACCTGATCGGTGATCCGCGCGCCGGCCGAGTCGACGAGCCACACCATCGGGATGCCGAGGCGGTACGCCGTCTCGATGATGCGGATGATCTTCTCGACGGTGCGCGCTCCCCACGAGCCGGCCTTGACCGTCGAGTCGTTGGCCATGACGCACACCGGCCGGCCGTCGACCGTCGCCGTACCGGTCACGACGCCGTCTGCGGGAAGGTCGCCGGCGAGGACGTTGGCGTAGAGCCCGTCCTCGACGAAGGAGTCCTTGTCGACCAGCAGCGCCACCCGCTCGCGCGCGAACAGCTTGCCCTTGGCGGCGTTGGCCGCGTGGTACTTGTCGGCGCCACCCTGCTCGACCGTCGCGCGCAGATCCGCGAGGTGCTGATGGCCGGGCTCGTGCTGGAGGTCGGGAGGAGTCGTCACGACGGGCAAGCCTGCCACCCGGCTGGCTCGGCGCCGAGAACGGGGCGCTGGCTCGTGCTTGGCTGGCGCCATGACCGTGCCCGCCCCCGCCGAGGTCGCGGTCGTCCCCTCCTGGTGGGGCGCCCGCGTCGGCGGCCTGCCGCGGACGTTCTGGGCCCTGTGGTCCGGAACCCTCGCCAACCGGCTCGGCTCGTTCGTCCTGCCCTTCCTCTCGCTGTTCCTGACCCGAGGCCGCGGCTACTCCGTGAGCGAAGCCGGCGCGGTCCTGACCGCCTTCGGTCTCGGGTCTGCGGTGAGCCAGCCGATCGGGGGCATGCTCGCCGACCGGATCGGCCGCCGCCGCACGATGGTCGGCAGCCTCGCATCGTCCGCAGCGGCCCTGGTCGCGCTGGGTGCGTCCCACCACCTGCCGGCGCTGTGCGTGACCGCGTTCGTCTTCGGGGTGACCTCCGAGATGTACCGGCCGGCGTCGAGCGCCTCGGTCGCGGATCTCGTTCCCCAGGAGCAGCGCGCCCGCGCGTTCGCGCTGTTGTTCTGGGCGCTCAACCTGGGCTTCGCGGTCGCGACGCTGCTCGGCGGCTACCTCGCCGACAAGGGCTACTGGCTGCTGTTCGGGGGCGACGCGGCGACCTCGCTGGTGTTCGCCGGTGTCGTGCTGCGCCTCGTCCCGGAGACGATGCCGCCACGGCGTGACTCCCCCGGGAGCTTCGGCGCCGTCGTGAGGGATCGGCTGATGCTCGCGCTCGTCCTGAGCGTCATCCTCGAGGCCGTCGCTTACATGCAGGCCTTCTACACCCTGCCGCTCGCCGTCGTGCATGACGGACTCGGCACCGGCGGCTACGGCATCGTCATCGCGCTGAACGGCGTGCTGATCGTTGCGCTGCAGCCGCTCCTGCTCGGCGCGCTCGGCCGGCGCAGCCGTGGACCGCTGCTGCTGACCTCCGGCGTCGTCATCGGCGTCGGCCTCTGGCTCACGTCCTTCGCCGACACGGTGCCGATGCACATGCTCGCGGTGGGAGTCTGGACGATCGGCGAGATCCTCGGCGCCGGGCAGCTCGGCGCCCTCGTGGCCAGCATCGCGCCGCCACACCTGCGCGGCCGCTACATGGGACTGTTCGGGATGTCGTACGGCGTCTCCGCGTTCCTCGCGCCCGGGCTCGGCACCCAGGTGCTCGCACACCTCGGCGAGAACGCGCTGTGGCGCGGGTGCCTCGTCCTGGCCTGCACCTCCGGTGTCGTCATGCTGCTCGTGTCCCATGCCGCTGACCGGCGCACGTCATGACGGACTACCTGGCGCACCTGCGTGCCGACTGCGACGCCGTGCTCGCCGTGCTGGCGCGCAGCGACGCCACCGAGCCGGTCGCGGCATGCCCCGGCTGGACGGTCGGCGACCTCGTCCTGCACCTCGGCAGCGTCCACCGATGGGCGACGCAGATCGTCCGGACCGGCGAGGCGCAGCGCGAGGCAGACCATGACGTGGAGGAGCTCGCGCCCTGGTTCGCGGAAGGGGCGGACGCGCTGATCGACACGCTGGGCGCCGCCGACCCGGCCGCTGCGTGCTGGTCCTTCACACGGGACCGGACCGTCGCCTTCTGGCTGCGGCGACAGGCGCTCGAGACCGTGGTGCACCGGTGGGATGCCGACCGAGCCGTCGGCGAGCCGGGTCCCATCGCCCCCCTGCTCGCGGCGGACGGAGTCGGGGAGGTCGTCATGCTGATGACCCCACGGCAGATCGCCTTGGAGCGGATCCCGCCGCTTCCGGCGACTGTGCTGCTGCATGCCACGGACACCGGCCACGACTGGCGGCTCGGTGACGGACGGCCGAGCGCCGGCGTCGAGGCGACCGCCGAGTCGCTGTTGCTGCTGCTGTGGCACCGCATCGAGCCACGAGACCCGCGGGTCCGCCTCAGCGGCGACGCCGCCGACGTCCTCCGGCTCGCCCTGACGCCCTGATCTAGCGGGCGATCGCGGCGTCGATGGCCGCGAGGAGCTCGGGGTCGTCGGGCTCGACCTGGGGGCTGAAGCGGCCGATGACCTTGCCGTCGCGCGAGAGCAGCCACTTCTCGAAGTTCCAGCGGACGTCGCCGGCATGACCGCCGGCGTCGGCGTGGGTGGTCAGCTCGTCGAACAGCGGGTGCCGGTCGGAGCCGTTGACGTCGGCCTTCGCCAGCATCGGGAACGTCACGCCGTACGTCGTGGAGCAGAACTCCTCGATCTCCTCGGCCGTCCCCGGCTCCTGGGCGCCGAACTGGTTCGAGGGCACCCCGAGGACGGTGAGGCCCTTCTTGTCCTCGTGCAGCTTCTCGAGCCCGGCGTACTGAGGTGTGAGGCCGCACTTCGACGCGACGTTGACGACGAGAGCGACGCGACCGGCGGTCAGCGCGCCGAGGGTCGTCTTCTCGCCCTGGAGGGTCTCGACCTCGAGGTCGGGGAGGGACATGGGGGTTCTCCTTAGGTCAGTGGGGTGAGCCGGGTGCGCGGACCAGCCCGCAGCACCTGGGACGGGAGGGTGCGGCCGACGAGCCGCTCGGCCTCGCGGGCCGCGTCGAGCATCGCGTCGAGGTCGACACCAGTGTCCACACCCATGTCCTCGACCATGTGCACGAGGTCCTCGGTGCAGACGTTGCCCGTCGCGCCGGGGGCGTAGGGGCAGCCGCCGAGGCCGCCGACCGAGGCGTCGTAGTCGACAACGCCGAGCTGCAGTGCGGCGAGGACGTTGGCCAGACCGGTGCCGCGCGTGTTGTGGAAGTGCAGGTTGAGCCCGGCATCGGGGAACCGCATCCGCGTCTCCCCGACGAGCTGGGTGACGCGGGAGGGGGTGGCCATGCCCGTCGTGTCGCCGTACGAGATGCCGTCGGCGCCGTCGGCCATGGCCCGTCCCGCGACGTCGAGCACCCGCGAGACCGGCACCTCTCCTTCATAGGGACAGCCGAAGGCCGTCGACACGATGACCTGGCAGGTGGCGCCCGCCGCGTGTGCCGCCTGCAGGAGCTCGGAGATGTCGTCGAGAGACTCGGCCGTGCTGCGGTTGACGTTCTTGCGGTTGTGGGTGTCGCTCGCCGACACCACGACCTCGATCTCCCGGAAGCCGACCTCGAGCGCGCGCTGGGCGCCGCGCAGGTTGGGGACGAGAGCCGAGTAGCGCACGGACGCGGACTTGTCGACGGCCGACCAGACCTCTGCCGCGTCGGCCATCGACGGGATCGCCTTCGGGTGGACGAACGACACGGCCTCGATGCGTCCGACCCCGGTGCGTGACAGCGCGTCGATCAGCGCCACCTTCGACTCGGTCGGCACCGGCGCCTCGTTCTGCAGGCCGTCACGGGGCCCGACCTCGCGCAGGCTGATCCGCTGGGGCAGGTCGCTCATGGGGTCAGGCTATGTCGCGTGCCGGAGCACGTGGGGGCGCAGGGCGCGGTAGCCGCGCACCGACCGGTGCTTGAGCGGCACGAGCTCGTACGACGCGTCCTCCCGGAGGGCGTCGGCAGCCTGCAGGTCGACGAGCACGCTGCTCGGGCGCGCTTCTGCGGTGAGGCGGCTCGCGAGGTTGACCGGCTCCCCGTAGATGTCACCGAGGCGGTCGAGGACCGGGCCCAGGGCGAGCCCGGCTCGGACCTCGGGCAGGCGCTGGTCCTGGGCGTGCGCCGCCACGGTCGCGAGCGCCACCTCCGCCGCGCCGCAGATGTCGTCGGTCACGAACAGCACCTCGTCGCCGAGCATCTTGATGACCCGGCCGCCGAACGCGGTGACCCGCAGCGACGTCTCGCGCTCGAATTGCTCGAGCAGGGCGGCAAGGTCCCTGGCGTCGGACTCGCGACTGGTCTGGGTGAACCCGACGAGGTCCACGAAGCCGACGGCCAGCACCGGATGCCCGCCCCCGAGGAGCGAGGCGAACGACCGCTCGGTCGCGGCCGCGAACTGGCGCCGCCAGACATGGACCATCAAGCGCTCGAGCCCGGGCAGCACGTCCTGCGCCGCCGCCTCGGCCTGCTCGTGCGCCTGCTCGGGCGTGAGGTCGGCAGCCCGCCCCTTGAAGACCCCTACCTGAGCCTCGGCCAGACGCGCGAGCCCCTGGCCCATCGCGCGGGCGAGGACGAGGAGCGTGTCGGTGTCCACGACGCCGCTGTCGCGCAGGGCGACTGCCGTCCGGAGGGCATCGACGTCGAGCTCGGTGAAGGCGACCTCGTCCGGCGGCACCTGCGGGAAGCCCATCGCCGCCCAGATGCCCTCGGCCTCCGCGAGCTCGACGCCGGCGCGGGAGACGACCTCGTCGCGGGTCAGGGTGCACGGGGCACCGAGCAACGCCTGCTCAAGGTCCACACCACGAGCGTACGGTCGAGGCATGTCGGTGCGGCGCCGCAAGGTGACCTACTTCTCCCTGCGCGCCGGCGCGCTCGTCGCCTTCTTGCTGTCGGCCTTCGTCCTTCCCCGCGGAGCCGCTGCCGGTGCGGTCTGCCTGGCGGCCGGCATCGTGGCGGTCCTGGCCGGGATCGGCGCCAACGCCGGCGGCCCGGGCGAACAGGCCGGGTCACGACTGCAGATGGACCACTACGAGCAGGTGCGTGCACCGCAGGGCGACTGGCCGCCGTTCGACCCGGCGCGGGACATCGAGGGCCAGGTCTTCGAGCCCGATGGAGGGCTCAGCCCTCCTTGATGCCGCGCAACCGCTCGTCGGTGTTCTCCACGAGGTCGTAGAGCTCCCGCTGCACGCGCTCCACATGGGGCACCTCGGAGAGCGTGACCTGACCGCGCTCACCGGCGGACTCGACGACGAGCGTGCCGCAGCCGAGCAGCCGCTCCAGGAACGTGTGGCTGAACGTGATGTCGTTGATGCGCGACAGCGGGACATCGCGTCCGGTGCGGGCCAGGACGCCGGTGCGCACGAGCACGCGCCGGTCGGTGATGACGAAGTGCGTCGTCACCCAGCGCAGGAACGGGCGCAGGGAGTAGAAGCCCAGCAGCAGCAGCCCGACGATGAGCACCGCCAGCCGCCCCAGCCCCTGATGCGAGCCGTCGGGCATGTAGGCCGCGGCGAAAGACCCCACGCCGACAACCAGCACGAGCACCACCACCGGCGAGATCAGCGCCTTCCAGTGCGGATGGAGGTCGTGGATGAGCTTCTCGTCGGCAGCCAGCAGCTTCGTGGGGTAGGCCATGGGCGAAGTCTGGCGCAGATCCGCGGCCGGGTCACGGTCACGGCGTGACGGGACGCAGGTGCACGACATCGCCCGCGCCATAGGCCGCGCCGTCCACCACGAGCCGGCCGTCGTCGTCGATGGCTTCGGCGGTGCCGACGACGGAGCCGGCGGGAAGCTCGATCCGCACCTGCTCGCCCAGGGTGGAGCACAGCTGCCGGTAGTCGTCTCGCCCGCCCTCGGGGTCGGCGAGCACTGCGGTCAGCTCTCGCAGGACAGCGCGGAGCAGGGTGTCGCGGTCCGTGACGCTCGCGCCCTCAAGTCGCAGTGACGTCGCGCTGGGGAGCGGCAGCTCGTCGCGGGTCGTCGTCACGTTGAGGCCGATGCCGACCACGAGCCCGCCAGGAGCGACAGCCTCGGCGAGCAGCCCGCACAGCTTTCGGCCGCCGACGACAACGTCGTTGGGCCACTTCAGCAGTGCATCGACCTCCGCCCGCTGCCGCAGCGCGCGCGCCACCGCCACGCCGGCCAGCAGCGGCAGCCAGCCCCACTGCGGTGCGGGCAGGGCCGGCCGCACGAGCACCGAGAACGTGAGACCTGCCCGAGCCGGGGATCGCCACGTCCGGTCCAGCCGACCGCGCCCGGCCACCTGTCGCTCGGCGACGACGACGAGACCCGGCGGCTCACCCGCGCGCGCCCGTTCGGACACGACCGCGTTGGTGGACCCCACGCGCTCGAGGACCTCCACACGCCACCCGTCCGCGGCCAGCGCGCGGCGGAGCGCGGCGGCCCGCAGCGGGGGTCGGTCGAGGTCGTCGTACACCGCCCAAGCCTGTCAGAGGCACCCCGATAGCCTCATGGCGTGACCGCCGATGCCGTCGAGGGCGCCCCCGACATCCATACGACCGCGGGCAAGCTCGCAGAGCTGCGCCGGCGCGACGAGCTCGCGCTCCATCCGGGCAACGAGGCAGCACTCGCAAAGCGGCACGATGCGGGCAAGCGGACGGCGCGCGAGCGGATCGAGGCCTTCCTCGACGAGGGCAGCTTCACCGAGACCGACGCGCTGGCCCGGCACCGCGCACGTGACTTCGGGCTGGAGAAGAACCGGCCGATCGGCGACGGCGTCATCACCGGCTTCGGCACCGTCGACGGCCGGCCGGTCTGCGTGTTCAGCCAGGACGCGATGGTCTTCGGCGGTGCCCTCGGCGAGGTCTACGGCGAGAAGATCGTGAAGGTGATGGACCTCGCCCTGAAGACCGGCTGCCCTGTCGTCGGCCTCAACGAGGGATCCGGCGCCCGGATCCAGGAAGGGATCATGGGCCTGGCGCTCTACGGCGACATCTTCTACCGCAACGTCATGGCATCGGGCGTCGTGCCGCAGATCTCGCTCATCCTGGGCAACTGCGCCGGCGGCCACGTCTACTCGCCGGCGCTCACCGACTTCAACCTCATGGTCGACGGCAGCTCGGCGATGATGATCACCGGTCCCGACGTCATCAAGACCGTCACCGGCGAGGACATCACCATCGAGGACCTCGGCGGTGCCCGCGCTCACAACAGCAAGAGCGGCGTGGCCCACTTCATGAGCGACACCGAGGAGGAGGCGCTCGAGCTGGCGAAGACGCTGCTCGCGTTCCTGCCGTCGAACAACCTCGAGGAGCCGCCGGCCTTCGACGGCGTCGACGCTCTGACCGAGGCGCCGCTCGTCGAGCTCGACACGATCATCCCCGACAGCAACAACGCGCCGTACGACATGAAGTCGATCATCACCTCCGTCCTCGACGACGGCGACTTCCTCGAGGTCCAGTCCCTGTGGGCTCCGAGCATCGTGTGCGGGTTCGGGCGCATCGAGGGGCGGAGCATCGGCGTCGTCGCCAACAACCCGATGCAGTTCGCCGGAACGCTCGACATCGACGCCTCCGAGAAGGCCGCCCGCTTCGTCCGCACCTGCGACGCGTTCAACATCCCGGTGCTGACGTTCTGCGACGTGCCCGGCTACCTGCCGGGTGTCGGCCAGGAGCACGCCGGCATCATCCGGCACGGCGCCAAGCTGCTCTACGCCTACAGCGAGGCCACCGTCCCGCTCGTCACGATCATCACGCGCAAGGCGTACGGCGGCTCCTACGTCGCGATGGGCAGCAAGCACCTCGGTGCCGACGTCAACCTCGCCTGGCCCACCGCGCAGGTCGCGGTCGTGGGCGCTCTCGGCGCCGTCAACATCGTGAGGCGCAAGGAGATCGCCGCCGCGGCCGACCCGGACGCCGCGCGGGCGGCGTTCATGACGGAGTACGAGGACACCTTCGCGACGCCGTACATCGCGGCCGAGCGCGGCTTCGTCGACGCCGTGATCGAGCCCTCGCAGACCCGCATCGAGATCGCAAAGGCGCTGCGACTGCTGCGCACCAAGCGCGAGACACTGCCTCCGAAGAAGCACGGGAACATCCCGCTATGACGTTCCTGCGCGTGGTGCGAGGCAACCCGACGCCGGCGGAGCTGGCCGCGCTGATCGCGGTCGTGGCCAGCCGGGGCGGTGCCGAGCACGCGCCGGCGGCGGTCCGCTCGCTCTGGGCTCGTCCCGTCCTTCGCACCTCCCTTCCTCACGGCCGGGGCGCCTGGCGCGCCTCGTCCCTTCCCCGCTGACACCTACTTCCTGGGAGCACCGACAGTGCGCAAGGTCCTGATCGCCAACCGGGGCGAGATCGCCGTCCGGGTCGCCCGTGCGTGCCGAGACGCCGGCCTGCAGTCGGTCGCGGTCTACGCGGAGCCCGACCTCGACGCGCTGCACGTCCGCGTCGCGGACGAGGCGCTCGCGCTTGGCGGCACGACCCCTGGCGACTCCTACCTGCGCATCGACAAGGTGATCGACGCGGTCAAGCGGTCCGGCGCCGACGCCGTACACCCCGGCTACGGCTTCCTGTCCGAGAACGCAGAGTTCGCGCAGGCGGTCATCGACGCGGGCGTGACCTGGATCGGCCCGTCGCCGGACGCGATCGCCGCCCTCGGCGACAAGACGACGGCGCGGCACATCGCGCTGAAGATCGGTGCGCCGCTCGCGCCGGGCACGGCCGACCCCGTCAAGGGCGTCGACGAGGTCATCGCGTTCGCAAAGGAGTACGGCGTACCGGTGGCCATCAAGGCGGCCTTCGGCGGCGGCGGCCGCGGCTTGAAGATCGCCCGGACGATGGAGGAGATCCCCGAGCTCTACGAGTCCGCCGTTCGCGAGGCCGTCGCCGCGTTCGGTCGCGGCGAGTGCTTCGTGGAGCGCTACCTCGACAAGCCGCGGCACGTGGAGACGCAGGTCCTCGCCGACAGCCACGGCAACGTCGTCGTCGTCAGCACGCGCGACTGCTCCTTGCAGCGCCGCTACCAGAAGGTGGTGGAGGAGGCGCCCGCGCCCTTCCTCACCGACGAGCAGACGGCGCAGCTCTACAAGGCGTCCAAGGACATCATCCGGGAGGCCAAGTACGTCGGCGCCGGGACCTGCGAGTTCCTCGTCGCGCAGGACGGCCTCATCTCGTTCCTCGAGGTGAACACGCGGCTGCAGGTCGAGCACCCGGTCAGCGAGGAGGTCACCGGGGTCGACCTCGTGCGGGAGCAGTTCCGCATCGCCGACGGCCTGGAGCTGACGATCAGCGACCCGGAGCCGCGCGGGCACTCCTTCGAGTTCCGCATCAACGGCGAGGACCCGGGCCGGGGCTTCCTGCCGGCTCCCGGAACGGTGACGCGCTTCACGGCGCCGTCCGGCCCCGGCGTCCGTGTCGACAGCGGCGTGGCCTCGGGCGACGTCATCGGCGGTGCGTTCGACTCGCTGCTCGCCAAGCTGATCGTGACGGGGGCGACCCGCGAGGAAGCGCTGCAGCGGTCCGCGCGCGCACTCGACGAGATGGAGGTGGAGGGGATGGCGACGCTGATCCCGTTCCACCGCAAGGTCGTGCGCGACCCCGCGTTCACCTCCGACCCGTTCACGGTGCACAACCGGTGGATCGAGACCGAGTTCGACAACGACATCCCCCCATACGCCGGCGCCGGAACTGACACGGACGAGGCGGAGCCACGCGAGTCGGTCGTCGTCGAGGTCGGCGGCCGCCGCATCGAGGTGACGCTCCCGGCGGGGCTCGGCGCCTCCGCCGGACTGGCGAAGAAGTCGGGTGGCCCGCGGAAGGCCGGTGCCGCCGCCGGTGCGTCCAAGGCCTCCGGCGACTCGCTGACCACCCCGATGCAGGGGACCATCGTCAAGGTGGCGGTCGAGGAGGGTGCAACCGTTGCCGCTGGCGACCTCGTCGTCGTCCTCGAGGCGATGAAGATGGAGCAGCCGCTCAACGCCCACAAGGCCGGGACGATCAGCGGCCTGTCGGCCAACGTCGGCGAGGTCGTCACGAGCGGCACGACCATCTGCGACATCAAGGACTGACCCCCTCCCGCCGAGTGGTGGCGTGCGCCCCATCCGGCAGCCCGCAACGGGGCGTACGCCACCACTCGGCGCAAAGAGCGGAGCGGGGGCAGCGTCAGGTGTCGTGGAGCATCAGCTGGCGGGCAGCCTCGGTGAGGGAACCCGACAGCGACGGGTAGATCGCGAAGGTGTGGGCGACCTGGTCGACGGTGAGGCCGTGCTGCACAGCGAGTGACAGCGGCAGGATCAGCTCGCTGGCCCGCGGCGCGACGACGACGCCGCCGAGCACGCTGCCCGACCCCGGGCGGCAGAAGAACTTCACGAAGCCGTCGGTGATGCCCTGCATCTTCGCGCGCGCGTTGGTCGCGAGCGGCAAGGTGACGCTGAGCGCCTGCACGGCCCCGGACTCGACCTGCGTCTGCGTGACGCCGACCGACGCGACCTCCGGGTCGGTGAAGACATTGGCGGCCACGGTGCCGAGCCTGATGGGGGCGACGGCTTCACCCAGCGCGTGCCACATCGCGATCCGGCCCTGCATCGCGGCGACCGAGGCGAGCATGAGCACACCGGTGCAGTCTCCGGCGGCGTAGACGCCCGACGCCGTCGTACGCGACACCCGGTCGACCTGCACGAAACCGCCGTCGTTCAGCGTCACACCGATGTCCTCGAGCCCGAGACCGGCCGTGTTGGGGACGGAGCCGACCGTGATGAGGGCATGGCTGCCCTCGACCGTGGCGCCGTCCTTGAGATGGACGACGATGCCGTCACCGACCCGCTCCACCCGCGCCGCGCGACCACGCACGATGTTCATCCCGCGACGTTCGAAGACCTGCTGCAGCAGCTCTGCGGCGTCGCTGTCCTCACCCGGCAGGACCCGCTCGCGGGACGAGACGAGGGAGACCTGTGCGCCCATCGCGAGGTAGGCGGAGGCGAACTCGGCACCCGTCACCCCCGAGCCGACGACCACGAGGTGCGACGGCAGCTCCGGCAGGTCGTAGAGCTGTCGCCAGTCGACGATGCGCTCGCCGTCAGGCTCGGCGCCGGGGACCACCCGGGGGTGCGCACCGGTGGCGAGGAGGACGACGTCGGCCTCCACCAGCTCCTCCCCGCCGTCCTCGAGGGTGACCTCGACGCGCCCGGAGCCCTTCATGCATGCGCTGCCATGCAAGATGCGCACCCCGTCACGGCCGAGCCTGCGGGTGATGTCGGCCGACTGGAGCAGGGCCAGCGCCTTGACCCGGGCATGCACCTCGGAGATCGACGCTGTGACCGCGCCGGCGCCATGCACGCCGACCCGCTCAGCCTGCGACATCGACGTCATGACCTCGCTGGTCGCGATGAACGTCTTGGAGGGAACGCAGTCGGCAAGGACGCACTGGCCACCTACCCCGTCGCGGTCGACGAGGGTCACCTCGGCGCCCAGCTGGACCGCGACCAGCGCTGCTTCGTAGCCGGCCGGCCCGCCGCCGACGATCCCGATGCGTGTCACGCGCCCATCGTTCCACCTGCCCGCCGATAGTCTGCGGCCATGGCGCTCTACGCGGCGTACGGCAGCAACTGCGACCCGGCGCAGATGCTCCAGCGCTGTCCCCACTCTCCCGTCGCGGGGACCGGTTGGATCGAGGGCTGGCGCCTGACGTTCGGCGGGGAGGACCTCGGCTGGGACGGCGCGCTCGCCACCCTCGTGGAGTCGCCCGGCGAGCACGTCTTCGTCGCGCTGTACGACGTGACCGACTTCGATGCCCGCGAGCTGGATGCGTGGGAGGGCGCCGACACCGGCCTCTACAACAAGATCAAGGTGCGGGTGCACACCCTCGAGGCCGACCAGCTGGCCTGGGTCTACGTCCTCGACGGCTACGAGGGCGGCCTGCCGTCAGCGCGCTACCTCGGCGTGCTGGCGGATGCCGCCGAGGCGGCCGGCGCACCCGACGACTACGTCGCCGAGCTCCGGTCCCGCCCCTGCAGCTCCTCGGGCATCTGAGCCGGGGCGTCCGCCGGAACCGCCAGCTGCTCATCGGAACGGCGTCGCCCCTCCTCGGAGACGACGACCGCGACGGCAACGATCGTCAGCGCACCGCCGACCAGCGAGGTCAGCGTCACCTTCTCCCCGACGAGCAGCGCACCGAGGCCGACCGCGACGACGGGGTTGACGTAGGCGTACGTCGCGACCTTCGACACCGGCGCGACCCCCAGCAGCCACGAGAACGCGGTGAAGGCGACCAGCGACCCGAACACGACGAGGTAGACCAGTGCGAGCACCGAGGACAGCTCGACCCGGGAGAAGTCGACGCTCTCCGATCGCAGCGCCCCCACGACGGCGAGCCCGATCGCGCCACCGACCATCTCGGCGACCGATGCGACGAGCGGCTCGCGGGGGAGGTCCAGCCGCGTTGCGAGGTAGGAGCCGAGCGACCACAGGAAGCTCGAGCCGAGGACGAGCACGGCCGCGCCGGCGCTGACGTGCTCCGGGCGCGCACCAGGTGCCAGCAGCACGGCCAGCCCGACGAAGCCGATGGCGACACCCACGAGAGTGCGCGCAGCGGGTCGGTCGCGGTCGGCCATCCGAAGCAGCACGACCCACAGCGGAACCGCGGCGACGAGAAGCGCAGTGAGCCCTGACGGCAGCCCGCTGTCCTCCGCCAGGGTCACGCCCCCGTTCCCGCCGAGCAGGAGCAGCAGGCCCACGATCCCCGCGTTGCGGTACTGCCGACGCGACGCGGACAGCCCGACCCGCCCCCGCCGTACGAGCAGGTAGGCGGCGAGCGCGGCAGCGGCGAGAGCGAAGCGGGAGGAGGCCGTGAGCAGGGGCGGCAGCGACGTCACGACGTAGCGGATCGCGAGGTAGGTCGAGCCCCAGACCACGTAGACGATCCCGAGGGCCGTCCAGACCTGCCACCCGGAGGGAGCCTTGCGCGACGTCACGAGGTGGTGAGCGCCGCAACCGCCGCAGTGACGAGCACGCGCACCGCGACGGGCAGGCAGGCCTCGTCGACGTCGAACATCCCCTGGTGCAGGTCGACCGGGCGCTCGAGGCCGGGCGGCTTGACCCCGAGGCGGGCCATCGACCCCGGCACGTGGTCGAGGTACCACGCGAAGTCCTCGCCGCCGAGGGACTGCGCGGTCGCGACGGCAGCACCGGCCTCGAGGGCCGTCGACACGGCGGCGGTCAGCAGCGAGGTCGCGGCCGGGTCGTTGACGACGGGAGGAACGCCCCGCAGGTAGGTGACATCCGCCCGCGCGCCGTACGGCGAGACGAGCCCCTCGACGACGCGGCGGACCAGGTCGGGAGCGTCCTGCCAGGCTGCCTTGTCGAGCACCCGAAGGGTGCCCTGCAGCACGCCCTCGCGCGGGATCGCGTTGGTCGCGATCCCGGCTGACACGTGCCCCCACACCAGGCAGAGTCCGGCGCGGGGGTCGACGAGCCGCGACAGCGCGTCAGGCAGCCCGGTGGCCACGGTGCCGAGTGCGTGGATCAGGTCGACGGTGTTGTGGGGCCGCGACGTGTGTCCGCCAGGACCGGCGAGGCGCACCTCGACGGTGTCGGCCGCGGCGGTCAGCGGGCCCGACTTCAACCCGACCCGGCCGACCTCCAGCGCGGGGTCGCAGTGCAGCGCGAAGATCGCCTCGACGTCCTCCATCCAGCCCTGGGCGACGACGTCGAGCGCGCCGCCCGGCATCACTTCCTCCGCCGGCTGGAAGATGAGTCGCACCCGGCCCGGCAGGCGTTCGCCGTACGACGCCAGCGCCAGCCCCGCCCCGAGCAGAGCTGCGGTGTGCACGTCGTGACCGCAGGCGTGGCAGATGCCGGCGACCTGCGAGCGGTAGGGCACGTCCTTCTCATCCGGCAGTGGCAGCGCGTCGATGTCTGCGCGCAGCGCGACCACCGGTCCGTCACCCGCACCGACGTCGCACACGAGTCCGGTGCCGGCCTCGAGCACCTTGGGCGACAGCCCGGCCCGCTCCAGGTGCCCCGCGACGAAGGCAGTCGTGGCGTACTCCTGCCGGCCGAGCTCAGGCGCGGCGTGCAGCGTCCGTCTCATGACGGAAAGCTCAGCGGTGTGCTCGTCGAGCCATGCCTCCGCGATGCTCGGGCCGGTCGTCGTCACGAGACGGCGCCGGCGGCGCCGGGCTGCCCGATCGCGCTGGCCGGCTCCAGCTTCGGCATCGCGGTGCGCTCGCCCGTCGCGAACTCCGTGAGCAGGCTGTCGACGACCGCCGTCAGGTCGCCGCCACTCGCTGCCGCCACGGCTCGCTGCCGCTGGTACGACGCCCCGTTCGCCACCACGTCGTTGACGGTCTCCAGCTGCTTGGTGCAACCGAGCCGGTCGGCGGACGGCCGCAGCTCCTCGACCAGCTCGGCCAGCGCCTCACGCAGCGGGCGGACGTCGTTGTTCTCGCCGTAGATGATCTCGGCGTCGAGGCCGTAGCGGGCGGCGCGCCACTTGTTCTCGCGCATCACCCAGCCCTTGGGCATCGGCAGCGTGTAGCCCTTGTCGAGCTCCCGGTCGAAGATGTCCACCAGGCACTGCGACAGCGCCGCGAGCATGCCGATCTCGCCGAGGGTCGACACGCCGTCGCAGATCCGCAGCTCGACGGTCCCGAAGGTCGGGTGCGGCCGGATGTCCCACCAGACCTGCTTGATGGAGGCGATGGTGCCGGTCTTGATGAGGGTCTCCATGTACTCCTCGAACTGCTCCCAGCCCGTGAGCTGGAACGGCAGACCGGCGGTCGGCAGCTGCTCGAACACTTTCGAGCGGGCGGACGCCAGTCCGGTGTCGTGTCCGATCCAGTACGGCGACGAGGCGGACAGCGCGAGGAAGTGCGGGATGTAGTTGGTGAGAGCGTTCAGGATCGGGATGACCTTGTCCGGCGACCGGATGCCCACGTGCACGTGGATGCCGAAGATCTGCAGCTGGCGGGCGAGCCACTGCATCTTGTCCTGCAGTGCGTAGTAGCGCGGGTTGGGGCTGAGCTCCTGGCTCGACCACTCCGTGATCGGGTGGGTGCCGGAGCACATCAGACCGAGACCGAGCTTGTCGGCCTCGAACGCGACGTCGTCGATGGTCGCTGCCAGGTCGGCCATCGCCTCGTCGACGGTGCCGCAGATGCCGGTGATCACCTCGACTGTCGACTGCAGGAGCTCGGTCTTCGCCTTGGGGTGCTCGACCCCGCCCGGGGACATGGCCTCCAGGATCGGCTGGACACCGCTGCGCAGCTGGCGGGTCTCCCGGTCGACGAGCTGGATCTCCCACTCGACACCCAGGCTGGAGCGCTCAGAGGACTCGAACGGGATGTGCACCGCAACCCCTCTTCGCCGGCAACCTGAAACGACCCTACCCAGGACCGAGCAGGACCATCGCCCCGCGCGGCGAAGCACTCGGCATGCGCATCGTCCCGCTGCTGACTGCCGCTAGCGTCCTGGCCGCGATGGCCACCCTCGCGCCCGCTGCCGGCGCCTCCTCCAACCGACCCGCCGGGTCGCCGTCCGCCGACTGCCGCGCGCACGTCGCCGGCCTCGACCTCCAGTCCGCCTCCTTCGCGGACCTCGAGCAGGCGATGACGGCGGGCTCGCTCACCAGTCGCCAGCTCACGGCGGCGTACCTCGACCGGATCAAGGCGTACGACGGCCCGACCAACGCCCTGCGCGCGCTCAACCCACACGCGCTGCAGGACGCGGCCCGGCTGGACGCGGAGCGCAGGGCCGGCCACGTCCGGGGCCCGTTGCACGGCCTGCCGATCGTCCTGAAGGACAACATCGGCACCACCGACATGCCGACGACCGCCGGGTCGATCGCACTCGAGGGAAGCGTGCCGAGATCGGACGCCTTCCTGACAGCCCGGCTCCGCAAGGCCGGCGCGGTCATCCTCGGCAAGACCAACCTGTCGGAGTTCGCCAACTGGGTCGACCTGTCGATGCCCAACGGCTACTCCAGCCTCGGCGGTCAGGTGAAGAACGCCTACACGCTGGGAGACCCGAGCGGCTCGTCCTCCGGCTCGGGCGTGGGCACCTCGATGGCGTTCGCCGCCGGCTCCTTCGGGTCAGAGACGTCCGGGTCGATCCTGTCGCCGAGCGACGTCAACGGGCTCGTCGGCGTGAAGCCGACCAGGGGACTGATCAGCCGCGCCGGGATCATCCCGCTGGCCGAGGGCTTCGACACCGCCGGACCTATGACGCGGTCGGTGGCCGACGCTGCAGCGCTGCTCACCGCGGTGGCCGGCACCGACCCCCGCGACGCCGCGACCGCCACCGCGTCGGCGCACGCGACCGACTACGTCAAGGCGTTGCACGGAGCTTCGCTCAAGGGTGCCCGGCTCGGTTACAGCGCAAGTGCGTTCGGCAGCGGAACGGCGGCGCAGCAGAAGGTGTTCGCGCGCGTGCTCGCCGACCTGCAGCGGCTGGGGGCGACCCTCATCGACACGGACGTCGTCGAGGACGGCGGCAACGCCGGGCTTGCCGAGCTCGGCCTGATCCCCAACGACTTCAAGGCCAATCTCAACCACTACCTCACGACCGAGATCGCGACGCCGCGCAGCGGGGTGAAGAGCCTGGCCGACATCATCGCCTTCAACAGCAAGCACCCCGACAAGGTGAAGTACGGCCAGAAGCTGCTGCAGGCCTCCGACGCGACGCCGGGCGAGGCCAACAGCGCATCCGCCGCCGCCCTCGCGCTGCGCACGGCCATGGGTGCACTGATCGACGGCGCGCTGGCGAAGGACAGCCTCGACGCGATCCTCGCGACAGGTGCCTCGTACGCCAACGCCGGCGCGTCCGCGGGCTACCCGACGGTCATCGTCCCGGCCGGGCTGGTCAGCGAAAAGACGGCCACGGGCGTCTCGTTCATGGGTACGGCGTGGAGCGAGGCCAAGCTGCTGCGCCTCGCGGCGGCGTACGAGGCAGGCACGCACCACCGGGTGCCGCCAACCGTCGTCAACGAGGACCTCCTCACCGGCTGCTGACCTGCTCGCGGAGCACGGCCACCAGCCGGTCCGCGTGGTCGCTGTAGACCGCGTCGCACCCGACGGCGAACAGCGCACGGATGCGCCGCGTCGACTGCGCGTCCCAGCCGAAGGCCAGCAGACCGGCATCGTGCACCGCGTCGACGCGGGGCGGTCTCCAGAGCCGCCGGCGCACGTTGACGGCGTCGACGCCGCCGTCCCGGAGCCGGCGCACGTGCTCGGGCCACGAGCCCACGCGACGAGGATCGGCGCCCGCGACGGTTCTCACGGTCGGGTCGACCGCGCGCCAGGCCAGCGCCCCGGTCGCGCCGCCGCAGAGCCAGACCCGCGAGAGCTCATGGCCGGCCGCTCGCGCGATGGCCACGACCGCCTCCGCCGAGCGGCCGTCCTTGAGGTCGAGCGACAGGTCGAAGTCGTTGCCGCAGTCGTCGTACAGGTCCGCGAGCGAAGGCAGCCAGGGCGGCAGCTCGTCCCTGCGCAGCTCGCCGATGGGTCTGCGGCGGATGTTTCGGTCGTGATGCAGGACCGGTACGCCGTCGGCTGTCATCCAGACGTCGGTCTCGATGCCCGGTGCGCCCATGTCGAGGGCCAGCCGGAACGCGCGCAGCGTGTTCTCCGGCGCATGCGCGCGAGCACCCCGATGGGCGAACCCGAGTCGTCGCGGCACAGCCGCAGCCTGCCATCGGTCGGAGAAACGACATGCCGTCGCAACCTCGATCACATAGCCTCGCGGCGAACGCACCGCCGTACCGGGGGAATCCTTTGACACGTCTTGCCCATTTCGTCCTTCGCCATCGCGCGCTCGTCGCGGTGTTCTGGATCGCGGCGCTGCTGGCCGGGGGCGCCACGTCGAGCAAGACGGTCAGTCGCCTGATCGTCGACTTCTCGCTGCCCGGACAGCCTGGCTACGAGACCTCGAAGCAGATCCTGGACACCTACGGCAACGGCACCGACTTCGGCGCCACGGTGGTGGCCGTGACCGCCCCCGCCGGGCAGAAGATCGATGCCGAGCGGCCGAAGGTCGACGCCCTGTTCGCTGCGGTGGAGAGCAAGTACCCGCAGTACCGCGTCCTGTCCCCGGCCAACACCGGCAACGACCCGAGGCTGCTGACGAAGGACGGTCGTACGGCGTACGGCATCGTGATCGACAAGCGTTTCACCAGCTTCGCCGACAAGGGCAACTTCGTCGTGATGAAGCCACTGCTGGAGCAGCAGGCGAAGGCGACGGGGCTGGCCGTCCGCACGACCGGCTATGTCGAGCTCGACCAGGGCAACTCGAGCGACAGCAGCAACGGACCGAGCCTGCTCGTCGAGACGCTGCTCGGTGGGCTCGGGGCGCTCATCGTCCTGGTCTTCGTGTTCGCGTCCTTCCTGGCCCTCGTCCCAATGGTCGTCGCGATGGTGTCGATCCTGTCGACCTTCCTGTGCGTGCTCGCGCTGAGCTACGTCATGGACGTCAGCTTCATCGTGCAGTTCCTCATCGCCCTCGTCGGGCTGGGGGTCGCGGTCGACTACTCGCTGCTCGTCGTCAACCGATGGCGCGAGGAACGCGACCGTGGCCGTGACAACCATGACGCGGTCGTCGCAGCGATGCAGACTGCCGGCCACGCCGTGGTGTCGTCCGCGGGGACCGTGGCC
The DNA here is from genome assembly GCA_025465135.1 of Frankiales bacterium. Taxonomy (GTDB): domain Bacteria; phylum Actinomycetota; class Actinomycetes; order Mycobacteriales; family SCTD01; genus RYN-124. Next base: position 42,116 of record JAODNA010000116.1, read on the forward strand.
ATCTCCCTGCTGGCCCTCGTGGCGATCCCGGTGCCCTTCATGCGCAGCATGGGAATCGGCGGCATGCTCATCCCGCTGGTCAGCACCCTCGTCGTGCTCACGCTGCTGCCGGCGATCCTCGGCAGCATCGGCCCGCGCGTCGACTGGCCGCACATCCGGCACGAGAAGACCGCTTCCCGTTCCTGGTCGGCGTGGGCCCGGCTGGTCAGCAACCGCCGCTGGGTCGCTGCCGGCGTGGGGTTCCTGCTGCTGGCAGTGCTCATCGCTCCGGTGTTCGGCATCAAGGTCGGCGTGGCCAGCTCGAAGTCCCTGGCCACCGCCGGCCCCGCCGTGACGACCCTGGCCGACCTGCGCGCCGGCGGAGTGCCGGCGGGTGTGCTCACGCCGCTGGAGATCCTCGTGCGCGGCGACCACTCCGCCGCTCAGGCAGTTGCCGACCGGGTCGCGAAGGTCGACGGGATGGCGTCGGCGATCGCGCCCGACTCGCCCGGCTGGTCGAAGGGCGGCACCAGTGTCGTGCTCGCCTTCCCCGTCAACGAGACCGTCGACCTCTCCCAGGCGAAGGTCGTCGACCGCGTGCACGGGGCGATCGACGGCATGCCGTCCCTGATCGGCGTCGCCGGGACGGGCGCGACGGTGCAGGACTACAGCAACGCGGTGTTCAAGCGCTTCCCGCTGGTGATGGCGCTGATCGCGCTCACGACGTTCCTGCTGCTCGTCCGCGCGTTCCGCTCCCTGCTGCTCCCGCTGAAGGCCGTGATCCTCAACGTCATCTCGGTGGCCGCGACGTTCGGGTTCGTGGTCGTGTTCTGGCAGCACGGGCACGGGTCGCATGCGATCTTCGGCGTCGCACCCACGGGCGCGGTCACGTTCTGGCTGCCCGCGCTGATCTTCGCGTTCCTGTTCGGGCTGTCGATGGACTACGAGGTCTTCATCCTGTCGCGCATGCGGGAGGAGTACGACAAGACCGGCTCGACGCGGCACGCGGTCGTCGAGGGACTGGGGCGCACCGGCCGCCTGGTCACCTGCGCGGCGCTGATCCTCTTCCTCGCGTTCACGGCGCTTGCGTCTTCGCCGGGCACCGAGGTCAAGGTGCTCGCGACAGCTCTGGGCGTGGGCATCCTGCTCGACGCCACCATCGTCCGGGCTCTGCTGGTGCCCGCCCTCGTCAGCGTGCTCGGCAAGTGGAACTGGTGGCTGCCCGACTGGCTGGCTCGTCCGCTGCGGGTCGCGCCGTCACCGCTCGCCGACGAGAAGCCGATGCCGACCGCGCCGGACCGCGAGCCCATCGCCGTCGACTAGCCCGGATCCACGACGGGTCCCGCGCCCGTCGTACACAGCGAAAGTCCTTGTCCACCAAGGCTTTTCGGCTGCGGTTTCTGTCGGTGGGCGCCGCTAGGTTGCTCTCATGGCAAACGGTCAGGCGGTCTTGACCCCGACGGTGCTGGACACCGCCCAGGTCGATCGACTGTGCGCCGAGCTGGAGGCATCGGAGGAACGGCGGCACACCGAGCACGCGGCCCAGCTGCGACGGGCGCTGGACCTCGATCGGACGTATGGCGCCGCCGGGATAGCCCTGCAGACGACCGCGGTGCTGGCGCTCGTCTGGCGCTGCTCGGAGGCCTTCGCGACCGGCCGCCTGCACCAGGCACGGGCGCTGGACCGGCTCGGCGCGCTTGCCGTCATGGCTCACGGTCTGCTGACCGTCGAGCAGGCGCGCGTCGTGGTCGAAGTCCTCGGGCCGGTGGAGGACCTCGCAATCGCCGACCGCGTGTGGACGCGGCTATGGCGCCGGCTCGAGCAAGACGCTGCCGTTGGGGCGGTCCTCCCGCCGGCCCGTACGGCGGAGCTGCTTCGACGCTGGCTCATCGAGGCCGATCCTGCGGACGCCATAGAGCAGCGCCAGGCGGCCGAGGACGATGCGGCGGATGTCGAGCTGTGGAGGCGCGACGACGGCCTCGTCGACATCGCGCTGCGTGGCGTGAGCGGCCCCAACGCGCAGGCGTGCGCCCAGCGGATCCGCGACCATGCCGAGCCCATCGGCCTGCGCGACGAGCGGACGGTCGGGACGCGACTGCGCGATGCGGCCGTCGACCTGATCCTCGGCCGGATAACGCTTCCCTTCCCTGCGTGCTCGGCGGCAGATCGATGCGGGCGCTCCGGCTGCGGTTGCATGCAGGCGCAGCCCGTGCCGTGTGGTGCGGCCGTGCAGGTCCTTGTCCCGATCACGTCTGCGCTCGGCACGGCCGACGCGCCCGCGGAGCTCGTCGGCCACGGCCCGATCGAGTCCGACCTGCTGCAGGCGCTCCTGCTCGCCGATCCGGCGCTGACGCGCGTCTGGGTCGATCGCGTCACGGGCTTGCCCGTCGCGGTTGACGACCGCACCTGGCGACCCGGACGCGGCGACCCCCTCGCGCTGCGTGAGGCACTGCTCGACATCGCCAATGGCCGTCCTCCCGATGACCTCGTGCCGATGCACCCTGATGACCACACCGGCCTGCCGCCGCCGTCCGATGCGCAGCGACACGATGCCCCGCCGAGCACCGCCGACGCGGAGCTGGTTGCGGCCGCGCACGCGCCGCCGCGGGTGCTGGATCGCGTCCATCCGACCGGATCGCCGGGGCCTTACGCCGTCCCGCGTCGACTGCGCCGGCTGCTGACCGTGCGCAGCCCTCGGTGCGAGTGGCCGGGCTGCGGTCGCCGCGCTGCCCGCGAGTCCCTGTCCGGCTGCGACATCGACCACGATGTCGCGTGGCCGGAGGGGCCGACCTGCGGGTGCAACACGGGTCCGGCGTGCCGGCGGCACCATCGGATCAAGCAGCTCGGCTGGGTCAAGCAGCGTCGGCAGGGTGGCCACGTCCGCTGGACCAGCCAAACCGGGCGGCGCTGGCTGTCCCGGGCGCAGCACCAGGCAGCGCCCGAAGCCGTCCGTCCTTTGCGCGCGGTCCGTCGTCCCGACCCGCTCGCCGGAATCACCGACCAGGAGCTGGTCGAGGTGATGTGGCTCGCCGACCCCACCGACCCGATGTTCGACAGCTATGACATGGCCGGCTGTCCCGAGGATGTCGCGCCGTTCGACGGCGATGCCATCGGCGAGCGCTACGCCCGAGGCGGTCTGTGGGTGCGTCTCGACGACCCGAGCGCCTGGGAGGACGTTCCCGATCCTGATAACCCTGCCCCGCTCGATCTCTGATCCCCTGCCGACCATCACGGCTATCCGGCCTAAGCCGTTGCCCGGCCCACTTGATCAACGCCAGCTTTGCCGCGAAACCGTGCGCTTGGCGCGCGGCAAACACGGCGTTGATCAAGCCGCCGCCCGACCAGGGCCGTTTCATTCGCTGCGCTTAGCCTCTGCACATGAAGTTGGTTACGGCCCTCGCGGTGGCCGCCGCGCTCGCCTCGGGTGGCTGCGCAGAGGTTCCTGCAGCCAGCTCGTCGCTGCCCGCGGGCGCGGTCGCGTTTGGCGTGACCTTCGCAGAAGGCGCCCCGGAGAATGCCAACAACGAGGCTCGCCAATGCCTGAACCGGAGCGTCGTCGAGGAAGGTCTGTACCGCGACACGTTGTCGGCGCGCACATACGAGAACACGACCGCCGGCCAGAATCGCCGGCTGCACATCTGCCTTCAGTCGGTCGTCGGAGCGCGCGTACAGACGCGAGTTCTTCGAGCCTAAGTCCGTTCGTCGCTCGGCATCCCGCGTTACGCACCTGATCGGTTGTAAGCCACCGCCGCGATCCCGCGAGCCCGCGGAGGTTCTAGTCTCCGCGCGTGGGCACGTTCGCGCTCGTTCATGGCGCCTGGCACGACTCCTCGTCTTGGTACCTGCTCGCGCCCGAGCTGGAGGCGCGGGGACACGAGGTCATCTCGATGGACCTGCCGTGCGACGACCCGACGGCGACCTTTGCGGACTACGCAGAGGTCGTCGCCAAGGCCTTGGAGCACCACGGAGACGATCTTGTTCTCGTAGGCCACTCACTCGCCGGCCACACCATTCCTCTGGTCGCGAGTCGACGGCCGGTTCGGGCGCTTGTCTACCTGTGCGCACTCGTGGCCGTGCCTGGTCGTAGCTTCGTCGACCAGCTGCAGGACGAGCCGAGCATGCTCATCCCCGGATACGAGCGTGGCCTGGTGATCGACCCCGAGGGACGACGGGTCTGGGCTGGCAGGGAGCTGGCGAGGCAGACGTTCTACGACGACTGCTCACCCGAGGTCGCGAACCGCGCACTGGAGCGCCTGCGGCCCCAGTCAGCGTCGCCCTACGTCGAGACCTGCGCGCTCGCCGCGTTGCCGGCCACACCCGCCACCTACGTCGTCTGCGCGGAGGACCGGCTCGTCGACCCGGAGTGGTCGCGCCGCGTCGCGCGGCAACACCTCAGGGCCGAGGTGGCTGAGCTGACGGGAGGCCACTCGCCGTTCCTCAGCCGCCCTGCTGAGCTGGCAGAGATCCTGCACGCGTTGGGGTAGCGCGGTCAGAAGAACTCCTGCGGCTTGTAGGTGCCCCAGACCTCGCGCAGGGCGTTGCAGACCTCACCGACCGTCGCGAGCTCCTTCAGCGCCTCGCGCATCGGGTAGAGGACGTTGTCGGTGCCCTCAGCCGCCTTCCGCAGGTCGGCGAGCGCCCGGTCGACTGCCGCGTTGTCGCGCTTCTCGCGAAGCACGCGCAGCCGTTCCCGCTGGTCCCGCTCGATGGCCGGGTCGACCCGCAGCGGCTCGTAGCGGTCCTCCTGCTCGGACTGGTAGCGGTTGACGCCGACGACGACGCGCTCGCCGCTGTCGATGCCCTTGGAGACGTCGTACGCCGAGTGCTCGATCTGCGTCTTCTGGAAGCCCTTCTCGATGGCCGCGACAGCGCCGCCCATCTCCTCGATCTTCGCCATCAGCGCGCGTGCGCCGGCCTCGACCTCGTCGGTCATCGCCTCGACGACGTAGGAGCCCGCGAACGGGTCGACCGTGGCCGTCACGTCCGTCTCGTAGGCGA
>JAODNA010000174.1 GCA_025465135.1 Frankiales bacterium
CCCGCCGGTCAGTGCGCCGCCGGCGGCACCCGCCCCCGGCCTTGCCGCGCTGCGCCGGGCGCTCGCGCAGGCGGTGTCGGGCCAGGACGAGCACGGCGACGAGGCCGGCCGGGACGCGCAGCGGCCCCGCGTCCGCGGCGAGGACAAGCAGCACGCCGAGCACCCCGAGCACGCGAAGGCCGCTGAGCACGCGAAGGCCGCCGAGCACGCGAAGGCCGCCCGGGCCGAGCACGGGAAGGGCGGCAAGCACGGGAAGGCCGGCAAGCACGGGAAGGCCGGCAAGCACACCAAGCACACCCAGCACGCCCCGCACGTGAAGCCCGCCGACCGGCACAGCGACGACTGAGCCCGGGTCTGCCGAGACACCGCGACGCAGCCCGCCGCGACGTCTGACACCATGGAAGTCGCTCCGGTCGCCCCGGTGCGTCCCGCACACCCCGCGGGCGCCGGTGCGCCGGCACGCCCCCGCACAGCACCCGGAGACCCCGGAGGCTGCGCCCGAGCGCACGAGGAGAACAGCTGTGTCCGTGAAGGGCAGCCCGCTAGCGCCGGCGACCGAGACGACGCCGGTCGCGACCAGCAGCAGCGCCGGACCCGAGCTGGTCCAGCTGCTGACACCCGAGGGCGAGCGCGTCTCACACCCCGACTACGACATCGACCTGTCCGACGAGGACTACCGCGGCTTCTACCGCGACCTCGTGCTGGTACGGCGGATCGACGTCGAGGCGACAGCGCTGCAGCGGCAGGGTGAGCTCGGCATCTGGGCCGCCCTCCTCGGGCAGGAGGCCGCCCAGGTCGGCTCCGGTCGTGCACTGCGGCCGCAGGACTTCGCGTTCCCGACCTACCGCGAGCACGGTGTCGCGTGGTGCCGGGGTGTGGATCCGCTCCGGTTGCTCGGGCTGTTCCGCGGCGTCGACAACGGTGGCTGGGACCCGCAGGCGACCCGCTTCCAGCTCTACACGATCGTCATCGGCTCGCAGACCCTGCATGCCACCGGCTACGCCATGGGCATCACGAAGGACGGCGCCGTCGGCGATGCCGAGACCGGCGAGGCGACCATCGCGTACTTCGGCGACGGCGCGTCCAGCCAGGGCGACGTCAACGAGGCGTTCGTCTGGGCGAGCGTCTACAACGCGCCGATCGTGTTCTTCTGCCAGAACAACCAGTGGGGCATCAGCACGCCGACGGCCAACCAGACCCGCATCCCGCTCTACCAGCGTGCCCGCGGATTCGGCTTCCCCGGCGTGCGCGTCGACGGCAACGACGTACTGGCGACCTACGCCGTCACCCGCAAGGCGCTCGACGACGCGCGCACCGGCCAGGGCCCGACGCTCGTCGAGGCCTTCACCTACCGGATGGGCGCGCACACCACGTCCGACGACCCGACCCGCTACCGGCTCGCCACCGAGCTCGAGGCGTGGAAGCTCAAGGACCCGCTCGAGCGGATGAAGGCGTTCCTCTACAAGCAGCAGATCGTGGGCGCGGCGTTCTTCGAGGGCGTCGAGCACGACGCGGACGAGCTGGCTGCGCGCATCCGCAAGGGGTGCCTCGAGATGCCCGACCCCGACCCGCTCTCGATGTTCGACAGCGTCTATGCCGAGCAGACGCCCCTGCTCGGACAGCAGCGCGAGAGCTTCGGCACCTACCTCTCCGGCTTCGAGGGAGCACACGCCTGATGGCGCAGCTGACGATGGCGAAGGCCCTCAACGAGGGCCTTCGCAAGACGATGGAGGACGACCCGAAGGTCGTCCTGATGGGCGAGGACATCGGCAAGCTCGGCGGGGTCTTCCGCGTCACCGACGGCCTGCAGAAGGACTTCGGCGAGGACCGGGTCTTCGACACCCCGCTCGCGGAGTCCGGCATCATCGGCACGGCGATCGGGCTCGCGATCCGTGGCTACCGCCCGGTGTGCGAGATCCAGTTCGACGGCTTCGTCTTCCCGGCCTATGACCAGATCGTCAGCCAGCTCGCGAAGATGCACGCCCGCTCCAAGGGCCTGTTGAAGATGCCCGTCGTCGTACGCATCCCGTTCGGTGGCGGCATCGGCGCGGTCGAGCACCACAGCGAGTCGCCGGAGGCGTACTTCGCCCACACCGCGGGCCTGAAGGTCGTCGCCTGCTCCAACCCGGTCGATGCGTACTTCATGATCCAGCAGGCCGTGCAGAGCGATGACCCGATCATCTTCTTCGAGCCGAAGCGCCGCTACTGGGAGAAGGCCGAGGTCGACACGTCGATGACGCCGGACCCGCTCTGGTCGGCGCGGGTCGTGCGTCCCGGCACCGACGCGACGCTGCTCGCCTACGGACCCATGGTGAAGACCTGCCTCGACGCGGCAACCGCCGCGGAGGAGGACGGGCGCTCGCTGGAGGTCCTCGACCTGCGGTCGATGTCGCCGCTCGACTACCCGACCGTGTTCGAGTCGGTACGCCGCACCAAGCGGCTCATCGTCGTGCACGAGGCACCGTCGTTCGTCGGCCTCGGCACCGAGGTCGCGGCGCGCGTCAGCGAGGAGCTGTACTACGAGATGGAGGCGCCGGTGCTTCGCGTCACCGGATTCGACACCCCGTATCCGCCGTCGCGGATCGAGGAGGAGTACCTCCCGGACCTCGACCGGGTCCTGCACGCCGTCGACCGCTCGCTGGGGTACTAGATGAGCCGCCTGAAGCAGTTCAAGCTGCCCGACCTCGGTGAGGGACTGACCGAGGGCGAGATCCTGCAGTGGATGGTCAAGCTCGGCGACGAGGTGAAGCTCAACCAGCCCATCGTGGAGGTCGAGACCGCCAAGGCGGCCGTCGAGGTCCCTTCGCCGTACGCCGGCGTCGTGCACGAGATCCACCACGCCGCCGGTGAGACGGTCGACGTCGGCTCGCCGATCATCACCTTCGACACCGAGCCCGGTGCCGGCCCGCTCGACCCCGTCGCGACCGCGTCGGCGGTCAGCGAGCACCCCGAGATCGGCGACATGGTTCCGAGGCCGCCGGCGGAGGGCTTCGTCGAGCCGGGGCTGCATGCCGCAGCGACCAGCGACGAGTCGGGCCCGCTGGGAGCGCTGATCGGCGAGGTCGGCCCGAGCGGCCGCACCGCGACCCTCGTCGGCTACGGCCCGAAGTCAGTCACGGCCAAGCGCCGCGCCCGCACCGACAGCGGCCATGCGACACCCGCGAAACCGCCGGTGCCTGCTGTCGCGCCGCCCCCGCCGGCGACCGCCGCCCGGGTGTCCGCCGCGGCGGTCGGGCAGTCCGCGGCGGCGTCGGCAGGCGCCTTGACCGTGCTGGCCAAGCCACCCGTCCGCAAGCTCGCCAAGGACCTCGGCATCGACCTGACCACCGTCGTCGGCACCGGCCCCAACGGCAGCATCACCCGCAGCGACGTCGAAGGCGTTGCGTCGCAGCCTGCCGCATCCTCCGAGCCGGTACCGTCCGCGCCGCTGCGGTCCGTGCCCGACTACGACCCGGCAACCCGCGAGCAGCGCATCCCCATCAAGGGCGTCCGCAAGATGACGGCCGCCGCCATGGTGGGAAGCGCGTTCACCGCGCCACACGTCACCGAGTTCATCACCCTCGACATGACGCCGACGATGGAGCTGCGCACCAAGCTCCAGGGCCTCCCCGAGTTCGCCGGCGTCAAGGTCACGCCGTTGCTGCTCGTGGCGAAGGCGCTGCTGCTCGCGGTGAGGCGCAACCCCGAGATCAACGCGACGTGGGACGAGGCGGCGCAGGAGATCGTCGTCAAGTCCTACGTCAACCTCGGCATCGCGGCGGCGACGCCTCGCGGGCTCATCGTGCCCAACATCAAGGACGCCGAGCAGCTGACGCTGCCCGAGCTGGCCGCGGCGCTGCAGCAGCTGACGGCCACCGCCCGGGACGGCAGGACGCAGCCGGCCGACATGGCGCGCGGCACGATCACCATCACCAATGTCGGCACCTTCGGGGTCGACAACGGCACGCCGATCATCAACCCGGGCGAGTCGGCGATCCTCTGCTTCGGCGCCGTCCGGCCGACGCCGTGGGTCGTTGACGGGCAGATCGTCGTGCGGCAGGTCACCCAGCTTGCGCTCTCCTTCGACCACCGCAACGTCGACGGTCAGCTCGGGTCGCAGTTCCTGTCCGACATCGCCCGCGTGCTGTCCGACCCCGCGACGGCCCTCGCCTGGTCCTGAGCGGCGAGCAGGACATCTCGGGCGGGCGTCGAAGGGCTCGGCGACGTCCCGTCCGACCCCTGGAGCCCCCGTGCGTGTCCAGCCCCGTTCCGTCCGCCTGCTCCTGGTAGCGGCCGTCACCGCCGCCGGCGGGCTGACCGCCGCGCTGTCGCCCGCCACCGCGGCCCCGGCTGCGCCCAAGCCGGTTCAGGGCGGCTCGGTCCAGGCATGGCAGGCCATCCACTACCGTCCGCCGAAGCCGGTGAAGATCCCGTCGATCCAGTACTACTTCACGGGCGGGGCCACCGACGACGCCGGCCGCCTGTCCGGGACGCCGACAGCAGGCTTCGGGCGGACCAAGCCCACCGCCGCCAGCGACAGCAGCCAGACCACGAGCCCGGCGGTCGTCACGGGCAGCCAGGGCGACGCGCAGTGGACCGCGCCGTTCACGGGCAAGATCCAGGGCCGCATCACCGTGACGTGGTGGTGGGCGACGCTCGACGCCGCCTCGGGTCTCGGCGGGGCCAACGCCACCCTCAGCGTGATCGCCGACCCCGGCACGAAGACAGAGAAGGTCCTTGGCAGCAACGGCGTCGCGATCTCCGCGTTCGGCAACACCCCGCAGCAGATCACCTCGGTCGTCGACGTCAAGGGCAGCGCCGTCAAGACGCTTCGCGTCCAGCTCGACCCGACCTACGTCGACGCCAGTGAGGACCTGCGCGTCTACTACGGCTCGGCCGCCCACCCGTCCGGCTTCACGGTCCCGACGGTCCCCGCACCGCCGGTGAAGCTGCCCTCGACCACGCCGGTGCGCGACACCGACCCGCTGGTGCTGGCTGCGACGTACATCGGGCGCAAGGCCGCTGAGCCGACGATCGGCATCACCAAGGAAGGCAACGCCTTCATGGTGGCCGCCGACTTCGACGGCCTGTCGCCGGCGACGCCGCAGACGAAGATCTACGCGACGTACGACGGCGACAGGAGCTGGAAGGACATGACCCCGACGGTGGCGGGGATCACCTTCCCGCCGACCACCGCCGACCCGTACCTGTACGTCGACCCGAAGACGGGACGCATCTTCAGCGACGACCTCACCGCGGCCTGCTCGGTCCTCCAGTGGTCCGACGACCAGGGCAAGACCTGGAGCCGGGGCAACCCGTTCGCCTGCGAGATGCCGGTCGACGACCACCAGACCCTCGTCGCCGGTCCGCCGCCGCCTGGCATCACCACCAGCGGCTACCCCAACGTCCTCTACTACTGCGTCAACAAGGTGGGCGACTCGCAGTGCGCGCGCAGCACGGACGGCGGCAACACGTTCACGGCGACAGGCACACCGGCGTTCGCGGGCGTGCAGCAGGCGCAGGACGGCTCCAGCAGCGCGGCTCCCGGGTTCTGCGGCGGGCTGCACGGACACATCGTGACCGACCCCGCAGGCCGGCTCTACCTGCCGCGTGGCTACTGCGGCAAGCCCTGGCTGGCCGTGTCCGAGGACGGCGGCACGACCTGGACGCAGACCCAGGTCAACCGGATGGGCATCGCCGGCAACCAGGCGTCGGTCGCCTCGGACACCGCCGGCAACATCTACTACCTCTGGTGGTCCGACGACACCGACCTGCCCTACCTGGCGGTGTCCCGCGACCACGGCAAGACCTTCGGCCCGGCGATGCTCGTGGCTCCCCCGGGCCTGCGAGCGGTCAACCTGCCGAGCATCGACGCGTCGACCCCCGGGCACATCGCGATCAGCTACCCCGGGACGATGGACCCGGACTCCTCCAAGGCCTCCCGCCCGTGGAACTACTACGTCGCGGTCAGCGACGACGCGCTCGCCGACCTGCCGGTCTTCCACTCGGCAACCGCCAATCCGCTCAGCGACCCCGTGCACCGCGGCGTCTGCCTGAACCGCTGCGCCGGCATGTACGACTTCCTCGACGTCGTGATCGCACCGAGCGGGCAGACCTGGGCGACAGAGGTCGACACCTGCACGAAGGCCTGCGCGACGGCTCAGGGCCCGAAGCTGGGCAGCGGCGAAGGGGCCACCGATGCGCAGGGCGTCGCCATTCGGCAGCTGGCCGGACCAGGGCTCCGAAGGCGCTGAGCCAGCCGGTCAGACCGGCGGGACGCTACTTCTGCTTCGCGTAGTAGATGTCGGTGTTCAGACCGTCGAGCACGAGGTCGCTGTTCTGGGATGTCCAGACCACGTTGAGCTTGCTGTCCGGGCCGAACGCGACCTGGAAGAAGTCACCGAACGCTGACGGGTTGCTCTTCACCGCGATCGTCGCGGTGCTCACCTTGGTCGGGACGAACCGCTGGCCGGGCCGCGCGGTGGCGGCGTAGACGAACCAGTCGCTGCTCGCGTCGGGCCGGTAGTAGTAGGCGATGCCCAGCGTGCCGTTGGGTGCGACGTCGACCCACGTGTAGCGGTACATGCCGGCTGCAGGGGTGACGTTCTGCTCGGACCAGGTGCGGCCGTTGTTCTTCGACGTCAGCAGGCGGAGCTTGCCCGAGACCGGGTTGCCGCTGCTGTTGGTCTTGCTCTCGTTGTAGAGCGCGTAGACGGTGCCGTCCGCGCCGACCGACACCGACGGGTAGGTCGAGACAGCGTCCTTCGCGTCGTAGCGGCCCATGCGGAACCGGTTCCAGGTCTTGCCGTCGTCCTTGCTGACGTAGCTCCAGAGCGTGCCGTTGGTGTAGCCGGGGTCGCCGGCGTTGGTTGTCGTGTCGTCGGCGCCGCCGTCGTTTGTGCAGAGCACGTAGAGGAGCTTGCTGCCGGCGCGGTGGTCGGCTGCCGGGCGGCACCAGCCGGAGTCGTTGAGGGTGATGCCGATCGGGTCGAAGGTGTCGCCGTGGTTGTAGGACATGTAGACGGTGTAGCGACCGGGGCCATAGGCGTCGCCGTCGCCGCCGCGCACCGAGCCGGCGGGGTAGCTCACCTTGTCGCCCTGGTTGCCGATGTACATCACGACGCCGTCGCCGTGGGCGGCGATCCAGGGCCGGTCGTCGACGGTCTCGCCGAAGGGTCCCGCGGGACGCGTGGTCTCGAGCGCGAGCTTGCCGTTGCCGCTCGCCTTGTAGCGGCTGAAGGAGTCGTCGGTGACGTTGGTGTCGACGAAGTAGATGTGGCCCGTCTCGTCGTGCGCCAGGTCGCCCTCGTCGCCGAACTCGGCGTTCTGCTCCTGCACCGGCGTGAGGCCCGGCATGTCGCTGAAGGTCTTGCCGTCCTTCGACGTCCACAGCCACGACTGGCTGCGGACGGGGACGGTCCCGCGGCTGTCGGGAGAGACCACCAGCGTGTGGTTCTGCTTGTGCGCGGTGACGACGACGTTGTTGAAACGGTCGATCGTGAGCCCCGGCTCGTACCCGCCGGCGTACTTGTCCGTGGTCAGCAGCACGGGGGCGCCGAACTTCGGACCTGCGGGCGCTGCACCGGCCGAGCCCTGCGCCACGAGGGCCGCGACGGCGGCTGAGCAGATGGCACCAGCGAGGACCTTGCGCATGGACGACTCCTGAGGGCGGGGGCGGGCTCCGTCTTCTTTCGCCGTACAACGATCCGGTCCTGCTTCGGACACGCCACAGGCCCGGCTCCGAGGGGAGCCGGGCCCGTGGGGAGGTGCTGGTGGTTAGTAGACGTCGCGCGTGACGACGCGGTCCTCCACGACGCCGGCACCCACGCGGTCACGGCGGCCGAAGACGAGCATGGTCATGGCCAGACCGATGGCCCCGGCGACCATGAGGATCACGCCGATGACCTGGATGCTGATGCCGCTGACGGTGGTGTGCACCGCGAAGGCGAGGATCGCGCCGAGCGCGAGCAGGAAGACGCTGACGCCGATGCCCATGGGGATTCCTCCGTTGCTGTGCGCGACCCGATGCCGCGCTCGCAGGGAGATCTACCCTCCGTCACGATCTCGACACGCCGCCATCCGGGTGAGTGTCAGAACGCCGCTTCGTCGAGGTCCATCAGGGACAGATCGACCGCCTCGGCGATCGCGCGCTTGCTCGTGAGCTCGGGGAACACGCTCGCGGCGAACCAGCGCGCGGACGCGACCTTGCCCTCGTAGAACGCCTTGTCCTTGCCGGTCGCGGTCTCGAGCTTGTCGAGGGCGACCGCTGCCTGCCGGAGGAGCAACCAGCCGACGACCAGGTCGCCGAGGGCCATCAGTGCGCGGGTGGTGTTGAGGCCGACCTTGTAGACGTTGCGCGTCTCCTCGACCGAGCCCATCAGGTCGTTGACCATGTGGTTGACGATGCCCTGCACGTCCTCGAGCGCCTGGGACAGCAGGCCGCGCTCCTTTGCGAGGGCGTCGTTGCCGGCGTCGTCCTTGGCGAACTCCTGGATCTCCGCGGCGAGCTTGCCGAGCGCCTGTCCCTTGTCGCGCACGATCTTGCGGAAGAACAGGTCCATGCCCTGGATCGTCGTGGTGCCCTCGTAGAGCGTGTCGATCTTCGCGTCGCGGATGTACTGCTCGATGGGGTAGTCCTGCGTGAAGCCGGACCCGCCGAAGATCTGCAGAGAGGTGGCGAGCAGCTCGTAGGCCTTCTCCGAGCCGTAGCCCTTCACGATGGGGAGCAGCAGGTCGTTGAGCCGTACGGCGAGGTCGTCGACCTGCCCCGCGTGAGTCGAGATCTCGACGGAGTCCTGCACCGTCGCGGTGTAGAGGACCAGGGCCCGCATGCCCTCGGCCCAGGCCTTCTGGCGCATCAGCATCAGGCGGACGTCGGGGTGGTTGGTGATCGCGACGCGCGGCGCGGTCTTGTCGGTCATCTGGGTCAGGTCGGCGCCCTGCACCCGCTGCTTCGCGTAGTCGAGCGCGTTGAGGTAGCCGGTCGACAGCGTCGAGATCGCCTTGGTGCCGACCATCATCCGGGCGTACTCGATGACCTGGAACATCTGCGCGATGCCGTCGTGGACGTCACCGACGAGAGTGCCGATCGCCGGGTGCTTCTCACCGAAGGTGAGCTCGCAGGTCGTGGAGACCTTCAGACCCATCTTCTTCTCGACGTTGGTGACGTAAGCCCCGTTGCGCTCGCCGAGGCTGCCGTCGTCGTTGACCAGGAGCTTGGGGACCAGGAAGAGCGAGAGTCCCTTGGTGCCAGGCCCGCCCGCGCCGGGCACGCCCTCAGGTCGCGAGAGCACGAGGTGGAAGATGTTCTCGGGCCAGTCCCACTCGGCGCTGGTGATGAAGCGCTTCACACCCTCGATGTGCCAGGTGCCGTCCGGCTGCTGCAGCGCCTTCGCGCGCCCGGCGCCGACGTCGGACCCGGCGTCGGGCTCGGTCAGGACCATCGTCGCGCCCCAGTGCCGCTCGATCGCGAGCTCGGCGAACCGCTTCTGCTCCGGGGTGCCGTTCCGGTGCAGGATCTGCGCGAACGCCGGACCCGCAGCGAACATGTAGATCGCGGGGTTGGAGCCGAGGACCATCTCGGAGAACGCCCAGATCAGCGACGGCGGTGCGCCGATGCCGCCGAGGTCGGCGGAGAGGGGGAAGGCGTCCCAGCCACCTTCGACGTACGCCGAGAAGCTCTTCTTGAAGCTCTCCGGCGCCGTGACGCTGCTCGTCTCCGGGTCGAAGACCGGCGGGTTGCGGTCGGCATCGATGAACGACGCGGCCAGGTCGTTGGTGGCGAGCCGCTCGACCTCGCGGAGCAGGTCCTTCGCGGAGTCCAGGTCGAGCTGGCCGAAGGGTCCGGTGCCGAGTGACTTCTCGGCGCCGAACACCTCGAACAGGTTGAACTCGATGTCGCGCAGGTTGCTCTTGTAGTGACCCATGGGTGCTCGGGCTCTCCTCACGTGCAAGGCGTGCGGTCCGCCGGTCGGGACACGTCGTACCCGCCGGTAACGAGCAGAATGCTACCCACGGGTAACTTTGGCAACCGTCCCCCTGCGCAGGAGGAGCGCGGCACGTGTCGAACCCTCTTGCCCATGAGACGTGGGGGGCTCGTCCTGGTGGTGCTCGCGGCGGTGCTTTCCGCGCCGACGGCCCGGGCTGCGTCGCGCTCCGCGCCGCTGGTCGTGGCGGGGTTGGGCGGTCAGAGCGCGGTGCTGACCGTTCCCGCCGGGGGCGCCGTCGTGGAGTACCCGTTCTTCGTCGAGCCGCGGCTCGCCGGGCCCGATGGCACGGTCGGCGGCGTGGTCATCCAGCGCGTCCGCGACGGCCGGCTCGTGGGTGGAACGGCCCTGCTGAACGTCCCCGGCTTCGACCGGGCGCTGAACGTCGACCTCGTCGACTTCGAGCGCACGAAGCTGCCGGCCGGGCGCTACCGCCTGACCCTCCTCGGGAGGGGACGTCAGACGGTGCACCTGACCGTGCACGGCTTCGTCCCGGCCCGCCAGCTGACCGCGGGTGGCCCGGCCGTTCCGATCACGCGCGGCACCGCGGGGACGTCGCAGACCGTCGACGTCTGGTCGGAGCCACTCGGCCAGATCCGGACGGGCGACTTCGTCCTCGCGGGCGCGGGAAGCGGCGGGGCCAACCAGCAGGCCGACGAGCGCTCGATGTGCGTGCAGGCGGGCACGACCGCGGCGGATGACCCGTGCGTGCCCGGCGACGCCGTCGGTCTCTCACCGGGTTCGGGGGGTGCCGCTGGTTGGTCGGGGATGCTGTACCGCCCCGGCGTCCTCAAGCCTGGTCGCTACCTGTTCTCCGGGCACGCCGGCGCTGTTGGGCCGAGCAGCACGAGCGGGCACGTCTCCGTCGTCATCGCGCTGCGCGGCTAGCGACGGTCAGGCCGGCCGCAGCTCGGGGCGGTCGCCCGCGACGCGGGGCAGCGGAAGCACGCCGAGCTCCTGCGCCGCGAGCACAGCGCGCGCACCGCCGGCGCGCTTGCCCTGGTAGAGCGCTGCGTCGGCGCGGGCCACGAGAGACGAAGCTCCTTCGGCCCTGTCCCACTGCGCGGCGCCCACCGAGCAGGCAGCACCCGGCGGCAGCCCCGTCAGCAAGGCGGTGGCGACGGTCATGGCAGCGGTCGCCTCGCACGCGGGGAGGAGTACGACGAACTCGTCCCCGCCGTACCGCGCCAGGACGTCGCCCGGTCGTATGCGCGACTGCCACGTCCTCGCGACCGCTTCGAGCAGCTGGTCCCCCGCCTGATGGCCCGCGGTGTCGTTGAACGCCTTCAGCCCGTCCAGGTCGAGCATGAGCATCGACAGGGCTTCGCCGCTCCGCCGCGCGCGGGCCATGTCACTCGCCAGGGCCTCCTCCCACCCGCGCCGGTTGACCAGCCCGGTCAGCGGATCGCGTCGTGCCTGGTCCGCGAGCGCCACTGCGGCGTCTGCTCGGGCGATCGCGACGGCTGCCTCCTCGGCGAGCACGTCGAGAGCGGCAGCGACGCGCGGTGCCAGCTCGGCGAGCTCGGAGTCGAAGGCCAGGACAAGGACCCCGATCGGTCGCCCGTCACGCAGGACGGGGACGAACGAGGTCGAGGTGGCTGATGCGGCGCGGAAGTCGGCGGCGCGGGCGACGGCCGCCGGCAGCCGGGCGATCCGGCGGTGGACGCGGCGACCGGTGGCGAACGCCTCGACGGTGCCGCTGATCGGGTCGCTCATCTCCAGCACCGGAAGCGCGTCGATGGAGCAGCCGGCGACGGCCGTGCCTCGCAGCGTGTCGCCGAGGGGCTCGTAGAGCATCACGACCTCTGCGCTGCTGAGCTCCGAAACCGCCAGGCAGACGTCCACGCGAGCCTCGGGACCGGCCGCGATGGCCCGCGTCACCCGTCCGATCAGCTGGAGGTCGGCGTATTGCTCGGCCAAGGCGATCTCGCTGCGTCGGTGCCGTTCGACCGCGGCCTCGAGCTGCGACGCAAGCTGCCCGGCGACCGCTGCGACAACACCGACGACCAACGCGCGGAACACGATGGAGCCGATGTCCAGCGGCGCGGACGTCGGGTAGGCGATCGCTGCGTTGACCTGGATGGCGGCGTAGACGACGTTGGCGGCGGCCCAGACGCCGAGCGCGCCGCGCAGCCCTTCGCGGAAGGCGCCCTCGAGCACGACGATGACGAGCACGGTCCAGATCGAGGAGAACTGGTCGAAGGCGAACACCTGCAGGACCCCGAGAGCGATTGCGGTGTCGGCAGCCAGCTCGAGCCGCCCCCAGCGGACGAGCGCGCCCGGGTCGTTGACGCGGCGGTGGACCGCGGCAGACATCGCGATCACGGTCACGATCGCCGACGCGACCACCACGGACGCGAACCCGGGACGCAGCGCCGAGGCGACGTTGGGCGGTGGGACGTAGAGCAGCATCTCGACGGGGACGAGCACCGCGATGACGGCGCGGATGCGCCGCATCACCAGCGCGCGTCGCTGCAGCTCCCCGACCGACGCCATCACGGGGAGAGCTCCCTTCGGGGGAGGGGTACACCGCGGCGGCTCTGGACGAGGAACGCCGTCAGGTCGTCGGCGGACAGCGGCCGGCTGAACAGGTAGCCCTGCGCGAACGGGCAGCCGGCCTCCTGCAGCACGGCGAGCTGCTCGGGTGTCTCGACGCCCTCGGCGACGACATGCAGCCCGAGGTCTCGCCCGAGCCGGACGAGCGCTGCGGCCACCAGCCCGCCGCGTCCACCAGTGCCGATCTCCCAGACGAAGCGACGATCGATCTTGATGCCGTCGATGGGGAACCGCGCAAGGTGTGACAACGACGAGTAGCCGGTGCCGAAGTCGTCCATGGTGACGTTGCAGCCAAGCTCGTCGACGGCCTGCAGCACGTCCTCGTGCCCTGAGCCGATCGCGCTGAGGACCGTCTCGGTCACCTCCAGGACCACCGCGTTGCAGGGCAGCCCGGCTGCGAGGCAGGTCGTCCGGACGTGGTCGGCAAGGCCCGCCTGCGACAGGCCCCCGACCGACAGGTTCACGCCGATGCTGAAGGGCCGCGCACCCATCAGGGCGCGCCACTGCACCGCGAGCGGCACGGCTTGCGCGAGGACCATGCGGTCGATGCGCGCGATGCGACCGGTCTCCTCGGCAAGCGGGATGAACGCGTCCGGCGGCAGCAGCTGTCCGGTTGCCGGGTCACGGAGGCGGGCGAGGGACTCGGCGGCGACGACCTCACCGCTGCGCAGCGCGATGACGGGCTGGTAGGCGATCGTGAGCAGGCCGGCGTCGAGCGCGGCATCCAGCTCGGATGCGGAGCTCAGCGAACCCGGGAGATGGGCAGCCCGGACGTGTTCTGCCACTTGTCTGACGTCGGCCGTTCCGACCGGTTCGCAACCACCCGTCCGGGTGATGCGCAGGTAGGTAGAGCGGCACTCGCGTGGCTGCTGAAGCGTGCCTCGAGCCCGCGGAGCCGGAGAGCGCGCCAGGTGGGAGCCGGACGCACCGTCAAGGGTCCCGGCCCTTCGACCGATGGACACGCGTCTGAGTCGAACCGGACCCGGGCCCGGAGGAGGAATCCAGAAGTGAACACGCTGAGGCGGCTGCGGCTGGCGGGCTACGTGATGGCAAGTGTCACCCTCGCAGCGACGGCCGCGTGCGGGAACCACCCGACGCGGGCCCACCTGGCCGGGGCGGCAACGTCCAACGCCGTCGTTCCCGCGCCAGGGGCGATCACCGTGAGCCTCGGTAAGGACTCCGCGCGGGTCGCGTGGTCGACGCCGACCGCACTGAGCAGGCCGCTGACGGGCTACGACTTCTACCTCGACCAGCAGCCTGCCGTGCCACTCGGTCCGCAGGTGACCAGCCGGCTCCTGTCGCACCTCGCGGCCGGGTCGGAGCACTTCGTCCAGGTCGTCGCGAGAAGCGCGGGTGATCTGAGCCTGCCGACAACCAAGAGCTTCACCGTGCCGTACGGACCTCCCAAGCCGCCGGAGGACGTGGCCATCGGCCCGGCGGCCTCTGGCGGTGGCCAGTCGGCTGCAGTCGGAGCGGCGGGCGGGCAGCCTGCGGCCGGCGCGGCCCCGGTTGGCGGTGCTCAGGGCGTCCCCGCGCCAGGCACTGGCATCGCGGCCAGTGGAACTGCGATCGAGTCCTACGTCTTGGACTCCAGCGTCGCCGACTCGACCACGGGGACAACGTGCCACGGGTGGGAACCGAAGATCGAGATGCAAGACGGGGCGGGCGCCATCGTCGCGCTCGGCGAGCTCAGCGGCGGCTCCGTCAGTGACAGGAAGCGCGACCAGTACGACGTGACCTGGACATGCACCTTCACCTATCGCGTCGCCACGGACAGCCCCAGCCCGGTGTTCACGCTGGTCGAGTACAACGACCTCGGTGGGAAGAAGGACCGGCCCTACAGCACGACGGTGAGCCGCAGTGCGCTGGCTGGTGGGAAGGCTCCCCAGCTGGCCACGACGTACTGCACCTGCTGACCACGCCGTCGGCCCACGCCCGCCTGGGTGAGGGCTACCTGCGAGGGCGCGGGTCTGTCGCTGATGGAGCGGGCGACGAGAATCGAACTCGCGTTCTCAGCTTGGGAAGCTGATGTTCTGCCGCTGAACTACGCCCGCGTGGTGCTCGGCGCAGATGTTACTAGCCGGGCACGGCGCGGTGCCGGTCCTCGATAGGGTCCGGCCATGCTGCTCAGCGACCGGGACCTCAAGGCCGCCCTCGCGGACGGACGCATGGGGCTGGCGCCGTACGACGAGGCGATGGTGCAGCCCTCCAGCGTCGACGTACGGCTCGACCGCTACTTCCGGGTCTTCGCCAACCACCGCTACACGCACATCGACCCGGCCGTGGCCCAGGACGACCTCACGGAGCTGCTCGAGCCCGAGGGTGAGGAGCCGTTCATCCTGCACCCGGGGGAGTTCGTCCTCGGCTCGACGCTGGAGGTCATCACTCTCGGCAACGACCTCGCCGCCCGCCTGGAGGGAAAGGCTCTCGCACTCGACACGGAGGTGCCCACCCCGTGGGGCTGGACCACGATGGAGTATCTCGAGGTGGGGGACGAGGTCTTCGACGAGACCGGCACTCCCACTGCTGTCGTCGCGGCGACGGACGAGATGCTGGGCCGCCCCTGCTACGAGGTGCTTCTCTCGGACGGCAGCCGGTTCGTTGCCGACGCCAAGCACCTCTGGGTCACGAGGACGAAGTCTGAGCGTGCCCGCGGGCTCGGTGCGCAGTCGCGTACGACGGAGCAGATCGCGGCGACGATCCGCATCGGGCAGGAGTGGAACCACCACATCTCCCTCAGCGGGGCCGTGCAATACGCGCACCGCGCCGATCTCCCGATCGACCCATACGTGCTCGGCATCTGGCTGGGAGACGGGACGACAAGCTCGGCGACGATCACGACCGCTGACGAGCAGGTCATCGCCGAGATCGTCCGGGCGGGCTACCAGGCCCACCGCACCAGCGCCCTCTACGGCTGGCGGATCGGCGGTCGCAAGGACGCCCGTCGGCGCGATGGCGCGGGCAGGTACGCCGCCGATGAAGGGCTGAACTCGGTTCTCCGATCGGAGGGCTTGCTTGGTGACAAGCACGTGCCCTCGTCGTACCTCACCGCAGGCTGCGAACAGCGCCTGGCCCTGCTGCAAGGGCTCATGGACAGCGACGGCTACGCCGACGAGATCGGGCGCTGCGAGTTCGTCAGTACTCTCGAGCACCTTTCGGATGCCGTTGTCGAGCTCGCCGCCAGCCTTGGCCTTCGACCGGTGAAGCGGAAGAAGCGCGTCACCTTGAACGGGGTCGAGTGCTCACCGGCGTACCAAGTCAAATTCACGCCGCACCTGCCGGTTTTCCGGTTGGAGCGCAAGCTTGCGCGGATCGCACCGAAGCTGCGGCAGTCGCGTTTCCGGGCCGTCGTCGCCGTACGACCTATGGCATCGGTGCCCGTGCGATGCATCGAGGTGGCCGCTGCGAGCGGGATGTTCCTGATCGGGCGGACCTTCGTGCCGACGCACAACTCGTCACTGGGCAGGCTGGGGTTGCTCACGCACTCGACGGCAGGGTTCATCGACCCGGGGTTCTCGGGTCACGTGACCCTCGAGCTGTCCAACGTGGCCAACCTGCCGATCAAGCTGTACCCCGGCATGAAGATCGGGCAGATCTGCGTGCTGCCGCTGACGTCCCCGGCAGAGCACCCGTACGGCTCGTCCATCTACGGCTCCCGCTACCAGGACCAGCGCGGACCGACGCCGTCGCGCTCCTACCTGCGGTTCAGCCGGACCCCGACGCAGTAGCAGCGACGTCCTTCGGCGTACGGAACTCGAACACGCCTCGCACGGGCAGGCAGAGCAGAGGCGGTACGACGCAGGCGACGAGCGAGACCACCAGCAGGGTCGTCCGGCCGAGCGCGTGCTGCGCCGGCCCGATGAGCGCCATCCCGAGCGGCAGCAGCGCGAACGAGCACATCCAGTCGACGCTGATGACGCGGGCGAGCAGCTCCCTCGGCACGTCGGCCTGCAGCGCCGTCTCCCAGTAGACGATGAAGGGGCCGAGCCCGAGCGAGGCGATGAACCACGCGACGGCCAAGGCCCAGGAGGGCGCGCTCATGAGCAGGGCCACCGGCTCCGCCGTCAGCAGGACCAGCGAGAGCATGCCGACCAGTCCCGGTCGCGGCGGGGTGTACTGCCCCGCGAGGAGCGAGCCGAGCAGGCCACCGAGCGCACCGACGGCGAGGACATAGCCGTACGACGCCGTGGGTGCGCCAGTCTCGCGGACCATCGCGGGGAGCAGCAGCGACGTGGCAGGCACGGCGAGCAGCAGCTGTGCCATCGCCATGAGCAGCACGGCGACGACCCACGGTCGCGCGCGGACGGCGGCGAGGCCGTCGGCGATCTCGTGGTGCATGCGCCGGCGGGGGGACGGTGCGTACGCGGGCTCGGCGACGCGCCACAACGTGATCAGGCTGATCCCGAAGGTGGCTCCGTCGACGAGCAGCGCCCCTCGCGGACCTATCGCGGCCACGAGGACACCGGCCAGCCCCGGTCCGACGATGGCGGCGAAGTGGAACGTGCTCCCGGACAGGGCGTTGCCGGCCGACAGCTCCTCCGGCGGCAGCACCTGCGGGAGCAGCGCGCCGTACGCAGGCCGGAAGAACGCCTCCCCGGCACCGACCAGGAACACCAGCGGGGCCAGCACGGCGATGCTGGTCCGGCCACCCACGACCAGGGCCAGTCCGACGACGGCGACCAGACGCGTGGCGTCCGCACCGATGAGCACCCGCACCCGCGGCAGGCGGTCAGCCCAGACGCCGCCGATCAGCGCGAACAGCACGAGGCTGGCGAAGCGCGCGGCCAGCACGAGCCCGAGGTCTCCGACGGAGCCGCCGTTGTCGAGCACCTGGACCGTGACGGCGATCGGGAAGATCTGGTCGCCGATCGCGCTGACCGCCTGGCCGGTGAACAGCAGCCGGAAGTCGCGGTGTCGCAGGGCTCGCATCATGGTTCGACCAGTGTCTCGGCGCAGTCCAGCCGATTCAGCGATCAGTGACGGTGAGCGGCTTGCTCGCGAGCGGGGCGCCGCCCTCGGCCGGGAAGACGTTGACGGTGTGCCGGCCGGCGGGGACCTGCACGCCGAGCACGCCCGTGCCCTTGCAGCCGCTCATCTTCTTCGGTACCCGCACCACCTGCGCCTCGGTCGCACCGGGGGTGAGGGTTGCCGTGAGGTCCGGCGAGAGGGCCGCGGCGTCGATCGCGATGACGACCGTGCGGTCCGGTCCTGTCACGGCGTAGTAGAGCGGGAAGCCGCGGCGGACCGTCGACACCGAGAGAGCCAGCCCCGGGGTCTCGCAGGATCTCGCGAGCTTGGGCGCGTGGTTGGCGCCGCCGTACCGCACCCCGCTGCCGACCAGGAAGATGAGGACGACGCCGCCGAGCAGCCCGAGCGAGCCGACCCGCAGGTTGCCGAACTTGAGCTTCGGCAGCGGGCGGGCCTCGTCGGGAGCCTCCGGGTCGCCCTGCAGCGAGCTGCTGCCGCGCAGGACCGCGAGCTCGTAGGGGTCGAGCCCGGCCCGGTTGCGCTTGGGGCGTCCGTCAGTCGTCGGACTGCTCCGCCGCCGGAGCGTGCGGCACGCCGGACTGGCCCTCGGACGGCCCCGTCGGCGCGGTCTCGTTCACGGCCGGCGCCTCCGCCGGCTCGGGACCCGCGGCCGGGTCGACCGTCAGCGTGCCCTCTTCCTGCGCGAGCTGCACGTTGTCGGCGACCTCGGTCTGCGCGGGGTCGGGCTCGACCGGCTTCGGCGCCTCTTCGGTGACGTCGGGCGTGACGGCAGGCACTGCTTCCTCGGCGGGCGCGGCCGCAGCAGCCGGCGCCTCCGTCGTCGTCACGTGGCCGCCGCCGGCGGCGACGGGCACCTTCTTCGGCGCGAGCGAGCGCGCGAGGATCTGCGAGACGTCGAGGACCTGCACGCCCTCCTTCGCCGAGCCGTCCTGCTGCTTCGCGGTCACGGCGTCGGACAGCATGACGATGCAGAACGGGCACGCGGTCGAGATCAGGTCGGCGTCGGTGGCGAGCGCCTCGTCGGTGCGCTCGACGTTGATGCGCTTGCCGATCTTCTCCTCCATCCACATCCGCGCTCCGCCCGCGCCACAGCAGAAGCCGCGCTCCTTGCAGCGCGTCATCTCGGCGGTCTGGAAGCCGGGGATGGCGTTGAGGATCTCGCGCGGCGGCGTGTAGACGCGGTTGTGCCGGCCGAGGTAGCAGGGGTCGTGGTAGGTCACCTTCTCGTCCACCGGGGTGACCGGCACCAGGTGACCGTCCTCGACGAGCTTGCCGAGCAGCTGCGTGTGGTGGACGACGTCGTAGTGACCGCCGACCTGCGGGTACTCGTTGGCGAGCGTGTTGAAGCAGTGCGGACAGGTCGCCACGATCTTCACGTCGTTCTCGCGCCCGGCGCCGACGCCGTTGAGCACCTCGACGTTCTGCTGCGCGAGCATCTGGAAGACGAACTCGTTGCCCAGCCGCCGGGCCGGGTCGCCCGTGCACGACTCACCCGCACCCAGTACGGCGAACTCCACGCCGGCGGTGTGCAGCAGCTCGGCGAAGGCGCGCGTGACCTTCTTCGCACGGTCCTCGAGCGCGCCTGCGCAGCCGACCCAGAACAGGTACTCGACGTCGTCCGGGAGGGAGTCGGTGACGACGCGCACCTCGAACGGCAGGCCCTCCATCCAGTCCGTGCGCGAGGAGTTGTTCATCCCCCACGGGTTGCCCTTGTTCTCGAGGTTGCGCAGCATCACGCCGGCCTCGCTGGGGAACGCGCTCTCGATGAGGACATGGTAGCGGCGCATGTCGACGATGTGATCGACGTGCTCGATGTCGACCGGGCACTGCTCCACGCACGCGCCGCAGGTCGTGCACGACCAGAGCACGTCGGGGTCGATGACACCGCCCTGCTCGAGGGTCCCGACCAGCGGCCGCACCGCCTGCTCCGGCGTACTTCCCTTGACCCGGGCGTAGCCGTCCTCGGGCACGTCGTGGCCCGAGTCGGTGCCGGCGTCGTGGAAGTCGGGCACGTGGTCCTCGGGCGCGGTCTTGCTGCCCAGGATGTACGGCGCCTTTGCGAACAGGTGGTCGCGCAGGTTCATGATGACGAGCTTGGGAGACAGCGGCTTGCCGGTGTTCCAGGCCGGGCACTGGCTCTGGCAGCGACCGCACTCGGTGCACGTCGCGAAGTCGAGCATGCCTTTCCAGGTGAAGTCCTCGACCTTGCCGATGCCGAACGTGTCGGTCTCCGGGTCGGCCTGCTCGAAGTCGAGCGGCTTGCCCTTGCTCATCATCGGCTGCAGCGCGCCGAGAGCAACGCCGTTGGGGTCGCGCTTGGTCGTCACGTTGATCGGCGCGATGAAGATGTGCAGGTGCTTGCTGTAGGTGACGATGACCAGGAAGCCGAAGACCACGGCGATCTGCGCGAGCAGGAAGAACGTCTCGAGGAAGCTGTTGGCGGACTGGCCCAGCGGGTGGAGCGCCTTGGCGACCAGCCATGACGTGAACGTCCAGCCGGAGTGGTCGGCGAAGGGGTAGTGGCCGGTGTTGATCTGCGGTCCCCGGTAGCCGAACAACGTGATCGCGACGAGCGCGATCATGCCGAGCACGACCCAGGCCGCCCTGGTGTGTGACCCGTAGAACCGGCTGGCCCGCTCCTGACGCGCGGGGTCGTTGCGGCGGCGGATGACCGCGAACGTCGCGAGCGAGATCAGCAGCAGCGTGCCGATGAGGTCCTCGGCGAGACCGAGCAGCCGCCAGTGACCGATGAGGGGGAAGGCGAAGTCGCGGTCGAACAGCGCGCCGAACGCCTCGACGATCGTCGCGAACAAGATCACGAAGGCCCAGAACGTGATGAAGTGCGCGACCCCCGGGACGGACCACTTCAGCAGCCGCTTCTGCCCGAAGACCTCGACGACCTGGGCCTTGAGGCGGTCGGGCAGGTCGGTCAGGCGGCCGGGGGCGGGCTGTCCGCTCGCGATGAGCCGGGTGAGGAAGGCGATCCGCCGGAGCGCGACCGCCAGGCTGATGACGATGATCCCGAGACCGATGACCAGGCGGACGAGCATGTCCGTCTCCACGTGTGCCCTCCAGAGCGTGCGCGCGGCCGGATCCCCGCACGCGGGAGCCTATTGCGGGCCGGTCCAGCCCCCGCCGCCCCCCTCTCCCCCGTGATCAACGCCGCGTGACGCACCGCGAGGAGTGGGTGCGTCGGCGGTACGTCGTACGGCGTTGATCACCCGGAAAAAGGGGGGGGGGGGGGGGGTCCCCAGCGGGCGGTGGCGGCCCCAGGAA
>JAODNA010000155.1 GCA_025465135.1 Frankiales bacterium
AGCTCCCTCGACCGCTTCGCCGCCTACCTGGCGACCCAGGTCTGACGGCTCACCGGCAGCCGATGCGGCGGGCAGTCATGACCGCCGCATCGATGCCGTCGCGCCACGGGTTGCCGTGACCGGGCAGCACGACCTTCGTCTCGATGCCCACCAGCTTGTCGAGTGACTGCATCGCGACGTTGCTGTTCTTGTTGGAGCCGCGGCTCTGCAGCTGCGGGTCGTCGCCCCGCCCGAGCCGCGGCTCGATGGTGCAGAGCAGGTCGCCGACGAACGTGACGCCGTGATCGCGGAACTCCAGCACGCAGCTGCCATCGGTGTGACCCGGCACGTGTCGCACGAGCGGCCGACCGGGCACGTCCGCCGTACCGCCGTCGACGAGCGGCACCGACGGCGGCATCGGGTCAGGCTTGGTCGCACCGCTCCTGATGGCATGGCCGACGAACGCCACGGTTGCGGGGAACAGCAGGTAGGGCAGCGTCTTCTCGGGCTTGTTGGTGTTCGGCTTCGCCGCGAGCTCGGCATCCGCGGGATGCAGGTGCACGGTCGCGCCGGACTTCGCAAAGGTCGCCGCCATCCCGATGTGGTCGATGTGGCCATGGGTCAGTACGACGGCACGCACGTCCTTGCGGCTTCGGCCCATCTTCTGCAGGGAGGCGTCGAGGCGATCGGCGTACTTCTTGAAGCCGGCGTCGATGACGGTCAGCCCGTCGGCACCGCCGTCGACGACGTACCAGTTGACGTAGCGCGTGCCGGCCCGCCAGATGCCGGGCGCGACCTGTTCCACGGCGTCATCATGGCGCGGGTGGTCACGCGGATGACGACCACGGTCAGTACGCCGATCGCCGCTACCGCCGCGGCCAGCACGACCGGATGGTGGAGGAGCGTCTGGGGGACGAGACGGACCGGGAAGGCCATCGCCGCGATGCCCGCACCGAGGAGACCGAAGTAGGAGCCGACGACGTACTGCCGGTGGGTCCGGACCCGGCCGGTCCGGGCGGCCCACACCGCGACGGTCAGCGACACGATCGTCCACGCGGACAGGCCGTGGATCCAGCTGAAGTGGCCCGGCGTCAGTCGCTGGATGCCGAACGAGCTGAACGCCACCCAGTACATCGTGAGGACCCAGACCCGGCCGAGCCGTCGGTGCACCCGGTCGCCCCGGGGGCGGCGGAGCACGACGTAGCCCCCGAGCATGAGGGCGAGCGTGGCGCCGGCCGCGTGGGCCGCGATCAGCAGGGTCCAGCCGTCCATGACCGCTCCGGTATAACGACGTTATGAGTGCGATAACACTGTTATAGTTCGGACCGTGGCCGCCGTCAAGACCGAGGACCTCGCTGCCCGGCTCGTCGACGAGGCCGGCCGGATCCTGTCGGCCGAGGGGGCGGCGGCGCTCAGCCTTCGCCGGCTCGCCGCTGCGACCGGGACGTCGACCATGGCGGTCTACACGCGGTTCGGCGACAAGCAGGGCCTGCTGGCGGCGATGTACCGCGCCGGGTTCGAGCGGCTCGGCGCGGCGATGTCGGTGGCGGTCGACGGTGTCGAGGACCCGCTCAGCGCCTTGGCCGAGCTCGGCCTGGCCTACCGTCGCGCCGCCCTGGCCAACCCGCACCTCTACGACCTGATGTTCGGCCGACCGGTCGCGGCGTTCGAGCCGGATCCCGACGCGAAGCAGGTCGCGGAGTCGGCGTACCGGCCCCTGGTCGACGCCGTGCGCCGGTGCATGGACTCGGGGGCGATGGTGGTGGGCGACGCCGAGCGGGTGGCCTCCTACCTCTGGGCTGTCACGCACGGCATGGTCAGCCTCGACCTCGCCGGCCAGCTGCGCGGTGATGCGGCCGCGCGCGACGCGGCCTACACCGATGCGCTGGTCTTCAGCAGCCTGCCGTTCCTGCCCTGACTAGACCCGGGCGAGCAGCGCCTGCCCGCTCGTGTAGCTCGCCATGACGATCCCCTCGTGCGCCGGCAGGTGCACGTGGGCGAACTTCTCCAGCGCCAGCAGCCCGTCGCTGAGCAGGAAGAGCGCGCCACCGGCCGTGACGGCGGGGTCGCCGGTGTCCGCGGCGGCCAGCGCGGTGCCCAGAAGCGCTGTGCTGTAGACGAGAACCGGGAGGCGGTCCGGACCGGTCCGCGGCCACAGGTAGGCGTTGAGGCCGGCCCAGGCCAACAGGTACGGCGCCGCGCCCTTCCGCGTCAGAGCCCCGGTCGCGTGCGGCCGCAGCGCGGCCATCCACGCGACGTGTCCGGCGAGGAAGCTCGCGAGCCCGGCGGTGAACGCCTTCGGTCCGCTGCCGAGCAGCGCGACGTCGCCGACCCCGCCGAGCGCGAGAGCCCGTTGCGTCGAACGCGCCTTGCCCTGCAGCAGGGTCGGCATCAGCAGTGGCTTGGTGAGCCGGCGCAGCCGGTGGTGGCCGGTCGCCGCGAGCACGGTGTCGACGGCCGCGAGGGCCGGGAAGAGTCGCGAGCGCTCCATGCCGCGAAGGATGCCACCGGCTGAGCCCAGGGTCATGGACGGTGACGCCGATCGTCCGTTCCGCTGCGGTGATCGCTCAGGTGGCGCGTGCCGTACCGGATGAGGTCGTGCCGTCCGGTGCCGTACCGCCGCCGGGTGGCGGCCCGCCGGGCCCTCCGAAGCCGCCGGTGCCGGCCAGGATGCGCTCCACCGCGAAGGACGATCCCGACGGGATCAGGTGGACCGTGACGGTCTCACCGACCTTGAGCGCGGACAGCGCGATCGCCTGGCCGTCGCGACGGATGTCGGTCGTCCCGTTGACGCCGTAGGTGCTCGTGCCGGATGAGGACTTCACGCTGATCGCGTTGCTGAACACCCTTGCGACGGTGCCCGACAGGCGCTGCTCGCCGGCGACGCCGCCACCACCGATGCCGCCACCACCGATGCCGCCCCCGCCGAAGCCGCCGGCCGGACCGCCTTGGGGGACGGTGCCGCTGCCCTGCTGGCTCGTGCCCTGCGACGAGGCAGCGGGCTGCTGGGTCTTGGTCGAGCCGGTCGCGGCCTGCACCGCGGTGATGCCGATCGTCCCGGCGAGCAGGCCGCCGGCGACGAGACCGGCGCCGGCTGCGACCCTGCGGCTGCGTGACGTCGCGGGCGTCTCGATGAGGTCCGGCTCGTCGTTCAGTGGCTCCGGCCACTTCGTGCTGTCGTCGAGGTGGCGGACCCGGCTCTCGTCGTACTCCATCGGTTGTCTCCTTGTTCTAGGTCAGGCGAGGCCGGCGGCGTCGATCGCCGCCTGGAGTGAGGTGATGTATCCGTCGCTCGTGACGGTCGCGCCGCTGACGGTGTCGATCGCGGCGCTGCTGGCGGAGACCGCCTCGCGGTTGAGGACCGGCACGGCGTAGCTGTTGATCTCGGCGTCGCGGCCGTTGCCGCTCGGCACCTGCAGCGCGGTGACGCCCACGACCTTGCCGCCGCTGACGGTGATCCGCACCTGCACCGGCCCCCACCGCGTCTGGGCGACCGGGCCGTCGTACGCCTGACCGCTCGTCACGCCTGCGGCCGTCGATGTCACGGACGACGCGCGAGGGCTTGCCGAGCCCGTCGGCAGGCTCACCAGCAGACCCAGTCCGGCTGCCGTGCCGGCGGCGGCGAGGACGATGCGGCGTACGCCGACACCGTGGTCGCTCACCATGCGAACCGCTCCACGTGCACCTGTGCTGCGGGAACGCCGGCCGCGCGCGTCGCCGAGACGGCCGCGTCCAGCCAGGCGTCGGGGCCGCAGACGTAGACATCGGAGCCGGCGATCCGCGGCACGAGCTGCTGCAGCATCCGTGCGTCGCTGGTGCCTCCAGCGCTCTCGGGCAACCAGGACGGCCGGTCGGTACGGCGCGGCCCGGTGACGTAGAAGACGTCGACGCCCCTTGTCCGGGCGAGCTCGTCGATCTCCTGGCGCAGCAGCAGGTCGTCGGTGCTGTGGGCGCGGTAGATCAGGCTCGCCTCACCCGGTGCGTAGGGCAGGTCCTCGAGCAGCGCTCGCAACGGGGTGATGCCGATGCCCGCGCCCAGCATCGTGACGGTACGACGGGTGCGGACGTCTGCGGACAGCCGGCCGTAGGGGCCCTCGAGCAGCACCCGGGTCCCGGGCTGCAGCTCGGCGAGCCGCGCGCTGCCGGCACCGAGGTCCTTCACCGTGATGCGCAGCTCGCCGCCGGGGGCGGCCGACACGGAGTACGGGTTGCCGCGGGTCCAGCCGGCCCGGTCGAGGAAGCGCCAGATGAAGAACTGCCCGGCGCGGACCGGCAGCCGGTGCAGGTCGCGGCCGCCGACGTACACCGAGACGACGTCGGTCGACTCGCGCACGACCCGCCGCACCACGGGCCGGTGACGCAGGGTCCGGTAGGCGGGCACGCCGAGCCGGAAGGTCAGCACCGCGCCGGCCGTGACGAGGTAGGCGCCCCACCAGAAGACGGTCGCGCCCCGCGAGGTCAGGAAGTCGTTGCCGGTCCACAGCTGGTGTGGCAGTGCGAGGCCGACGCCGAGGTAGGCGTACAGGTGCAGCAGGTGCCAAGACTCGTAGCGCAGCCGCCGGCGGGCGGCCCTGATGCTGGTGACGACGACCATCACCAGGAGCCCGGTGCCGACCGTCGCCATGATCATGCCGGGGTAGGTCCACACCAGGGTCCAGAGCTCCGCCAGCGGGTTGCGGCGGTCGGTCAGGGCGTAGCCGACGGTGATGAACGCGACGTGCGCGACCATCAGGTTGAAGGACCAGAAGCCGACGAGGCGGTGCAGCCGGGCGAGCTCGTCCTGGCCGAAGCTGCGCTCGACGAAGGGCACGCGCGCCATCAGCAGCACCTGGAGCAGGAGCAGGTCCGACGCGACGAGGCCGGTCAGCCGGCCGATGCTCGTCGTACTGCCCGCCAAGCCGGCGCCGAGCGTCGCGAGACCGCCGCCCTGGAGCCACAGGACGACGACGAACAGCAGGCCGGCCCCGGCGGCTGCGGTGCTGAGGTCCCGCCACCACCTGGGGGTGCGCGCGACGGTCGCCCGCGTGGGCGCATGGGCGGCCGACCGCGCAACGGCCGGCGGTGCAACGGTCATGGCGCCTCCTCAGGTCGTGGCCGCGATCGGCCGCGAGTGCAGCCTCGCGGCTGCGGCTGAGGTGGGTCTGGGCGTCACCTGTGGGCTGGCTGTGAACCTCGCTGTCAGGCCGCCACGGCCGAGACCGTCGACCAGCGCGTGACCTCGCGGCCGACCAGGCCGAGGCCGTTCATGCCGGGGAGCCGCTCGAGGCGCTGGTCGAGCTTGCGCACCCAGGACGTCCCGTCCGCGCCGCACAGCAGGTGCTGCACGAGGAATGCCGTCTCCTCCTTCGGGACGACCCCACTGCCGACGGGCGCCCAGAGCTTGTCGAGCGCGAAGCGGACCAGCTTCTGGGCGCGCGGGCTGGCGGCGAGCCGCTCCCGGGCCTCGGTCGCGTAGAAGGCGATGTGCCGTGCCTCCTGGCGCTGGATCCGCTCGAGCAGCTCGGTGAGGACGGGGTGGTCCTCGAGCTGGGCGAGCCGGGCGTAGCCCGCCTGCGTCGACCACTCGTTCAGCGCGCCCCAGGTCATGTGCACGGCGACGAAGTCGCGCCGGGCGAGGACGCTGCCGACCGTGGTCAGCAGGGGCCCGAAGCGGTCCTTCAGACCGAGCGCGCTGCGTACGGCGGAGATCCGCTCGTTGCCGGCGGCCTCACCGTGCGCCTGCAGGACCTTGGCGAGCGCGACGCCGTGCCACTGCTCCTCCCACGCCCAGGTCGTGAGGAAGGTCGTGATGCGCGGGTCACGGTGCGACTCGGTGAGCAGCAGGTCGCGGAGGTAGCAGACTGTGTGGCTCTCGATGTCGTGCATGTAGCGCAGGCAGCGCAGACCCTCGGGCGACAGCGGCCGGTCCCGGAACGCGTTCTCGAGGTCCAGGTCGTCGTACTGGACCGGTCGGCTCGATGCCGCGAACTCCTCCACATCCATCATCACGGGGGGTATTCGTGACCGCGGCCCGAACGGATGGGTCCGGCGGCAGGAATCTGGCCGGAGCGGTCGAAGACGACTCCTGTGGCCCTGACCCGACTGCTCCGTGGCCGTGCCGCGGTGGCCGCTTCTCTCGTCGTCTCGGCCCTCACGCTCGGCACCGCCTACGCCGGTACGGCGGCACCGCCGGTCCCGGCCACGCCCATGGCGACCGTCGCGGTCACGGACTGCCCGGCTGACGGTGCGCTCGTGCCCGCCGACTACTTCGGGTTCAGCATCGAGTGGAGCATGGTCGCCCACTGGTTCGGCACGAGCGCGGACGGCGCGGCGCAACCGACGGCTGCGTTGCTGAGGAGCCTGCAGACCAGCCCCGAGAACGCCGGCATCCTGCGCATCGGCGGCAACAGCCAGGACGGCTACGTGTGGCGGCCCGACGGCTCCGTCACGGGCAACAAGCTCTTCGAGGGTGTGATCAACCGCGGGATGATCGACGCGCTGTTCACGGTGGCCGAGCAGGCCGGTTGGAAGGTCGTCCTCGGCCTCAACCTGCGCCGCAACAGCCCCGCCGACGCCGTGGGCCTCACCCGTTATGCGATGGGCCGTGACACGACGCATCGGCTCGTCGGCGTCGAGCTGGGCAACGAGCCGACCGTCTACTTCGGGTCCGACAGCACGTCCTACATCAGCCGCATCTACTCCTACGTCCGGGCGCTCGACGCCGACCCGGTCACGCGCCTGGTGCCGATCGTGGGCCCCTCGCTCGCCAACCGCGCCGATCTCGGCTTCATGACCAGCATGCGGCAGTCCTACGGCTCGAGACTGCCTTTCCTGGCCTGGCACCACTACGCCAACCGGCCGACGCTGACCGGGCTTCTCAGCGACGCGGTCTCGAAGGAGTGGACGGACCGGATCGCCCAGGTCACGCAGGTGGCCGGCGGCTACCCGACCCGGATGGACGAGGGCAACAGCGTCGGGACCGGGGGTCTGAACAAGGTCAGCAACGTCATGGGCTCGTCCGCGTGGCTGGTCGACACGATGCTGACGGGAGCGGCCGCCGGCATCTCCGGCTACCACGCGCACGCATGGGACGGCTACTACTACCCGCGCGAGCACCGCGAGTCGTACTACACGCCGTTCGTCGTGCGGGGTGGGCTGGTCTACCCGCGGCCCGAGTTCTACGCCCTCGCGCTGCTCCGGGAGATGCCGGGCAAGCGGTTCTGCAACGCGGTGACCGCAGTGGGATCGGCCGACACCGTCAAGAGCTGGACGCTGATCGACCCCAGCACCAAGAGCCTGCTGATCTACGCGGTCAACAAGGACGCCACGGACAAGGCGGGCGACGTCACGGTGGCGACCCCGCTGGACTACACCGGCACCGCTTCGGTCAGCCGCATCACCGACCCGGACGGCTGCTCGGGGCGCAAGACCGACATCGACGGCGCGCGGCTCCCCGGGGAGGGGGCGTACTCCTGGCCGACGGAGCCGCTGTCTCCGGTGGCGGCGTCTACGTACACGATCCACCTCGGGCCCTGCCAGTCCGCGCTGGTCCAGATCCCGGTCAGCCCGGCGACTGCTCGCTAGCCCGGCGCGACTCCGCCGCCGTCCACGAGAACACGCCCTTGGACATCGTCGAGGCCTCGGCCGCGGCGCGCCGGTCGTAGACCTCGGCCCGTGCGTCGTTGGTGTCCGGGTCCTCCGGAGCCGCCTGCCAGGCGAGCTCGGCGAGGTGGCCGGCGAGGCGCAGGTCGCTGTCCGCCAGCTGGCGGGCTCGTTCGGCGAGCCGCCGCGGGCCGCCGGCGAGGGCCGCCAGCTCCGTTGCAAGGGCCGCAGCGGGTGCGGGCTTGAGGTGGGAGGGGTCGCCGTCCCACCACCCGCCGTACAGCCGCCAGGTGTTGCGTACGACGAACTCCGGCTCGTCGTAGACCGGCCGGAGGTACGGGCGGTCCAGCAGGTGCTGCGGCCCCCGCACCGTGTGGACGATGTCGTCGAGCCGGGCGCCCTCGTTCATCAACGCGACGGTCTCGTCGTGCAGGTGCTCCAGCAGCTCGGCCGTCTCGGCGAGCGCCTGCCGGATCCGGTCGGCGCCGACGATCGGTACGCCGTGGCCGGGGAGCAGCAGCTCGGCGCCGAGGCCGGCCATCGCGCGCAGGCCGGCGGCCCACTCGCGCGGGTAGCGCTGCACCTTCTGCGGGTTGCCGGCGTTGGGGGAGGCCCAGATGAACAGGTCGCCGCAGCAGAGCACCTTGCGGTCGGGGACCCACGTGAACGTGTGGTCGTCCGTCTCGCCGCGGCAGTGCTGGAGAAGGAAGGCCGTGCCGCCGACCTCGAGGGTGAGCGCGTCGCGGTAGGTCCGGTCGGGGTAGCGGTAGTCGCGCGGCCAGCGCAGGTCGGGCAGCTGGAACTGCCGCTGGTTGACGATCTCGTTGTAGCCGGCCGTCAGGACGTAGCGGTCGAACCTTGCCGGCAGCGCCTCGTGCGCGACGACCGTTGGTGGCGCCCACGAGCTGGCCTCGGCCTCGGCTTCGAAGAGGGGTACGCCGAACACGTGGTCGATGTGGCCGTGCGAGTAGACCGCGGTGTTCAACCGGGAGCGCTCCCAGGTGCGCACGGTCCGGTGCACGTGCTCGGCGAGCGGAGCGCTGCCGGTGTCGATGAGGACAAGGCCGTCGCCGGTACGGAACGCGCTGACGTTGGCGAACGACGGCACGAACGCGACACCTTCGGCGACCTCCTGCACCTCGCCGATGAGCGAGAAGGGATGGACGTCTTCGACGGTGAGCTCGCCGCGCCAGAGCTTGTCTGCCAGGTCGAGGACGTCCACTACTGCGGTCCGTCGACGTTGACGACGACAGGACCGGTGCCGCGCCGTACGAGAACGACCTCTGCCGTGTCCGCCGACGGGTTGCTCTCGCGGTGCACCGTGCGCGCCGGAACGTGCACGAAGTCGCCGGGTGCGGCGTCGACGACTCCGGCAGCGGTCTCGACGCGGAAGGCTCCGCTGACGACGTACGCGACGGTGTCGTGGTCGCCGTGGTGATGCCAGCCGCTCGTCGCACCGGCCTCCGTCCTGGCCCGGCCTGACCAGATGTCGTCGACGACGATGGCCGCGTCGCGCATGACGCCCGGTGTCGGATCAGCGGGAGTCAGCGCATCCGCAGCGACCTTGCGCACAGGTTTCTCGGACACGATGCCTACTCTCCCGCGGGGTGTGTCAGCGCTCAGCCAAGGCGACAGCCTGGGTCGGCCGACTGCCGCGGTCAACCTCTGGCTGCGCAGGAGTTGGCGGCTCGACGGCGAACCCCTCTCCCATGAGGAGGGA
This sequence comes from Frankiales bacterium, assembly GCA_025465135.1. Lineage (GTDB taxonomy): Bacteria > Actinomycetota > Actinomycetes > Mycobacteriales > SCTD01 > RYN-124. The sequence continues at coordinate 9,281 of JAODNA010000155.1, forward strand.
CAGGGTGTCGCGGCGGGCCGCGATGGCGCTCGCCCTGGTCGCGCTGGCTCCGCTGCTGTCGCACGTCGGCGCCTCGGCGGAGGTCGCGAAGACGGCGACCCGGACGGTGCAGTCGTCGTACAGCCGCGCAGGCGGAGTCACTGCCGCGACGCTGCGGCCCGAGCTGATCTCGCCCGGACCGGAACAGTCATCCAAGTCCCCCGAGGACCGGGTGCGGGTGACGGCCACCGACGCGTCCGGCCGAACGGTCGGCATCTACGTCGAGTACCAGCCGAAGGGCCAGCCGCCGGGGGCGTCCCAGGTCTACTGCGGCGCGTCGCCGACGCTGTCCATCGCCCTCGGGTCGAGCCTGCGCGTCACGCCGGTGGCCGGCACGTGCCCGGACGGCACCCCGTCCGTGCCGACGAGCGGAACCATCGCCTTCGTCTTCACCCGCCCGGTGGTCCCGCCGACGATCGCGCCCGCGATGCGATGGGCCGTGCTCGTCGGGATCCAGGACTACGCCGGCAGCACGCACTCGACCTTCGGCGCGCGCGGCGATGTCAACGCCGCCCGGACTGCCCTCCTGCACAGCGGCTGGCGCAGCGACCACATCCGCACGCTCGTCGACGGCCAGGCGTCGGGGCAGGCGGTCATCGACGCGATGGCGTGGCTGGCCGCGCGCAGCGGTCCGGGCACCTTCTCGCTGTTCCACTTCTCAGGACACGTCTGCATCTCCAGCCGCGGCGGCTGCCCGGCGGGCCACACCTTCCTGTGGAGCTTCGACAACCGGTTCATCCCTGAGGCGACGGTCGGCGACGTCCTCGGTCGCGTGCAGGGCCGCGCGTGGTTCGACTTCGCGGGCTGCGAGTCGGGCGCGTTCGACGTCGGCCTGTCCTCGCCCAAGCGCCTGGTGACGGGCTCGTCGCAGGCCAGCGAGACGTCGTACGAGCAACCCCAGTGGCGCGAGTCGGTGTGGGGTGGGCTCGTCTGGGACCAGGCCTTCCTGCAGGGCCGGGCCGGGGCCAAGGCCGGTCGGGCGACGATCGGGCAGATGGTGGCCTACGGGAAGGCCCAGGCGCCGCAGGTCACGGCCAACCAGGCAGCCGGACCGCAGCACCCCTACGTCGCCGGCGGCGACCCGACGCAGAGCCTGTACGCGCCCCGCCCCTGACGGCCATGCTGCGGACATGACCGTCCGCGACCTGCCGAGTGCCCCGTCCCGGCTCGCGGAGCCGGGGGAGGGGATCTCCGCCGACGAGCTGGCGCTGGCCGGCCGCAACCACGCGCTGCTGCTCGAGGCCATGCGCCACGACGTGACGCCGCCGGGACTGCACTACGTCCTCGTCCACTACGACGTCCCCGACGTCGACCCCGCGACCTGGTCCCTGTCGGTCGACGGCGAAGTCGCAGAGCCGTTGCGCCTCGACCTCGACCGGCTCCGGTCCTACCCGCCGGTCAGCATCCCCGTGACCATGGAGTGCGCGGGCAACGGTCGTGCGCTCCTGGCACCGCGGCCGGTGAGCCAGCCCTGGCTGGAGGGAGCCGTCGGCACCGCGGTGTGGACCGGGGCCCGGCTCGCCGACGTGCTTGCCGACGCGGCCCCGACGGGACAGGCGGTCGACGTCGTGCTGACCGGTGCCGACCACGGCATCGAGCGCGGCGTGGAGCAGGACTACGCCCGTGCGCTGCCGCTGTCGGAGGCGCTGCGCACGGACGTCCTGCTCGCCTACGAGATGAACGGCCAGCCTCTCCCGCCGCAGCACGGCTTCCCGCTCCGCGCTGTCGTGCCCGGCTGGTACGGCATGACCTCGGTGAAGTGGCTGACCGCGATCACGGTCATCGACGCGGCGTACGAAGGCTTCCAGAACGCCGTGGCCTACCGCCTCAAGGAGGAGCTCGAGGACGTCGGGGAGCCGGTGACGACCATCGCGGTCCGCGCGCTCATGATCCCGCCTGGCTTCCCCGACTTCGGCTCGCGGCACCGCATCGTCGAGGCCGGACCCGTCGCCGTCACCGGCCGCGCCTGGTCCGGTCGGGGCGCTGTCACGCGCGTCGAGCTCTCGTACGACGGCGGTGCGGCCTGGACCGACGCCCTCATCGAGCCGGCGGTCGGCCCCTACGCCTGGGCGCGCTGGACCGCGCGGTGGGACGCGGAGCCCGGCGATCACGAGCTGTGCGTGCGCGCGACCGACGACACCGGCGACAGCCAGCCGGTCACGGCCCGCTGGAACGCGCAGGGGATGGCCAACAACGCGGTCCAGCGGGTGCCGGTCCACGTCCGCTGATTGGCCCGACCTGGGGCGAAATCTGCACGGCTCGTGCGGTTTGATGTGGGGGTGCCGAACACCCTTGAGCATCTCGATGTCGTGATCGTCGGAGCGGGGCTCTCGGGCATCGGGGCGGCGGTGCACCTGAAGAAGGCCGTCCCGCGCAAGTCCTACGCGATCCTCGAGGCCCGCGAGACGTCCGGCGGGACGTGGGACCTGTTCCGCTACCCCGGAGTCCGCTCCGACTCCGACATGTACACCCTCGGCTACTCCTTCCGCCCGTGGCCCGGTGCCAAGGCCATCGCCGACGGGCCGTCGATCCTGGACTACGTCCGGGACACGGCGCGCGACGAGGGAGTCGACGCGCACATCCGCTACGACTCGCGGGTCGTCCGGGCCGAGTGGTCGACGGACGACGCCCGCTGGACGCTGACCCTGCAGCACGGCGACGGGACCTCGCAGCTGACGTGCGGCTTCCTGTTCATGTGCTCGGGCTACTACCGGTACGACGAGGGCTACACACCGGACTTCCCCGGAGCGGCCACGTTCCGGGGCGAGGTCGTGCACCCGCAGCACTGGCCGCAGGACCTCGACTACGCCGGCAAGGACGTCGTCGTCATCGGCAGCGGCGCGACGGCGGTCACGCTCGTGCCGGCGATGGCAGACACCGCGGCACACGTGACGATGCTGCAGCGCACGCCCACCTACATCGCAGCCCGGCCGGCGGGCGACTCGCTCGCCGACTTCCTGCGCGGCAAGCTCCCGGCGAAGGTCGCCTACTCCATCCTGCGCTGGAAGAACGTGCTGCTGACGATGCTCAGCTACCAGCTCAGCAAGCGGAAGCCGGAGCTGATGAAGGCGCTCGTGCGCAAGGGGTTGGAGCGGGAGCTGCCGCCCGGCTTCGACATCGCCACGCACTTCTCGCCGCCGTACAACCCGTGGGACCAGCGCTTCTGCATCGTGCCCGAGGGTGACCTCTTCCGGGCGATCCGCGATGAGAAGGCGTCGATGGTGACCGGGCAGATCGACACGTTCACCGAGACCGGCATCCGGTTGACGAACGGACAGGAGCTTGCGGCAGACGTCGTGGTGACGGCGACCGGCCTGCAGATGCTCGTCTTCGGGGGCGTGCAGTTCGTCGTCGACGACCGCGAGATCAAGATCTCCGAGGTCGTCGCCTACAAGGGCATGATGCTCAGCGGCGTGCCGAACTTCGCCGCCTCCGTCGGCTACACCAATGCGTCCTGGACGCTGAAGTGCGACCTCATCTGCTCCTACGTCGGCGGCCTGCTCGCCCACATGGATGCCCTGGGGGTCGACCAGGTCACGCCGCGCTGGACAGAGCAGGAGCTGCCGGACGTGCCGTTCCTGAACCTGCAGTCGGGCTACGTGCTGCGCTCGGTCGGGGAGTTCCCGCGGCAGGGCCACGCGCTGCCGTGGCGGGTTCACCAGAACTACATCCTGGACCGCAAGATGTTCCGGCCGGGGCCGGCGGCCTTCGACGGGTTGGAGTTCACGAGGGTGCCGGCCAGGAGTTCCGCTGCGGCGGGCTGACCTTTGAGGTCATGATGGCCGCTATGAGGACTTCGCTGAGCCGAGTTGCGGCTGTTGTTTCCGCCACGGTCCTGTCGGGCGGCATCGTCGCGGCGCTCGCACCCAGCGCGTCTGCGACTCCGTCCCTGCTGGTCGTCTCCACCTCCACGTACTTCGACGGCACCGATCAGCACGTCGTCGGTGAGGTCCGCAACACCGGTGGGGGCAACGTCGACCTGGTCACCCTCCACGTGAGCTTCTTCGACGCCGGCAACTCCCCCGTAGGCAGCGGAGACTCGACGACGGCCTCGCTGAACCGCCTCGCGCCCGGAGAGCTGTCGCCGTTCGATGACGCCTTCACGCCGCCCCCGGGCTACAACCACGCCACGGTGACGGCGACGGGCAGCGACACGGCGTCTCCGCCGAACCACAACTTCACGGTCGTCGTGACCGACGACCAGACCGTCGACGCCTTCGGCTACTTGCACATCAGCGGCCGGCTCGGCAACGACAACACGACCACCGCCGATCTGCCCACCATGGCCTTCACGTACTACGACCCGTCGGGGAAGGTCGTGAACCAGGACCTCATCCCGGTCAGTGACAGCAGCATCCCGGCCGGCGGGTCCTCCACGTTCGAGGAGCTGATCCCCACCACGCCGGCGTTCGCGCGCTACGCGATCGTGGGTCAGTCCGACACCGCCGCCGCGCCCAACCCGTCAGCCTCGCCGACGGCCACTCCGAGTGCCAGCCCGACGGCCAGCGCGACTGCCAGTCCGACCGGCAGCCCCACCACGAGCCCGACGCCGACGCCGAGCCCGACGGGCACGGCCGCCGACGTGACGCCGACCGTCGCGCTTGCGCCGGCGGTCATCAGTGCGGGTCAGCACGTCACCGTCACCTACACCGGACGGCCCGGGGCGACCCTCGACATCTACTCGAAGACGCAGCCCGCGACGGCGTACAGCCGCATCGCCTCTGTCGTGCTCGACGGGAGCGGGCACGGCACGTCGACCCATGCCCCCACGAAGAACACCCGGATCATGGCGCAGACGTCGACCGGTCTGGCCAGTGCGCAGCCGCTCATCCAGGTGCGCTCCGTCGCCTCCATCAACGCGCGTCGAATTAGTACGCGCAGCTACACGTTCAGCGGCCGGGTCTACCCGGCGCACACCGGTCGCCTCGTCAGCCTGTACCGCAACGGGGTGCTGCTCGCGCAGGGTCGCACCGATGCGTCGGGCATCTACACGATGACCAAGACGCTTGCCGCCGGCACGTTCAGCTTCCAGGTGCGCACCGCTGACGACACGTACAACCTCGGCACCAGAAGCCCCGCCCGCACCTGGACGATCGTCTAGGCCGACAGGCGTTGCTCACTGCGCGGACAGCGTGACCTACGGCATCTCCCATAACGCACATTCCGCCGTAGAATCGTGCAGGTTCGGCTACCCATGCCGGACTTCCCGTCTGGAGCAGTGTTGGCCGTCCCCTCGTCCATCGGTTCGCGCGACCACGACTTGCGCCGCGCGGCGCGCCTGCGCGCCATGGTGGAGCAGTCGGCGGACACGGCATGGACCGCCGACGAGAGCGGCACCGTCACCTCGACGACGGTCGGCCTGCTGGAGCCGCTGGGCTGGAACGTCAACGACGTCGTCGGCCAGCTGGTGTTCTGGTTCATCCACCCCGACGACCTGCCGCGGTTCCAGGCCACCTGGGACCGGGTCGTCTCCGGCGACGTCCCGCACGAGACGGTGGAGTGCCGGGTCCGGCAGGCCGACGGTGACTGGCGGTGGGTGCGCGAGACCCTGCACGACCTGCGGCACGACCCTGATGTGGGCGGCATCGCCGGTTGGGCCCGGGACATCAGCGACAGCCACCGGGATGCCGAGCGGCACGAGGCCGAGCTCCGGGCCGACTACGCGTCGAGGCTGCGCGAGCTCGAGATGCGGTCGCAGCAGCAGCAGGAGTTCTTCGACGCCCTCAGCGCGCGCACCAACGAGCTGGCACTCGTCCTGAACGCGCAGGGCGAGCTGCTGTACGTCTCGGCGGCCATCCGGCACCTGCTCGGCTACAACGCCGAGGACCTGCTGTCCCAGGAGTGCTGGGGCTTCGTGCACCCCGACGACCTGCCCGCAGGCCGCGCCGTCTTCGAAGCCGTGCTCACCTCCGGCGGCAGCCGATCCATCGTCTGCCGGGCACGCGACGCGGAAGGTGGCTGGCGCTGGGTCGAGGCGACCTCGACCAACCTGATGGCCACGTCGGTCGGCGGCATCGTCTGCAACCTGCACGACGTCACCGACCGGGTCGAGGCGGAGCAGGCCCTTCGCGAGTCCGAGGCGAGGTACCGCGCCATCGCCGACACCGCGGCCGAGGGCATCCTCACCGTCTCCCCGACCGGAGTCGTCCTCTACGCCAACGACCGTCTCGGCGAGATCATCGGGGTCGCGACGGCCGAGCTCGTCGGACGCTCCTTCTTCGAGCTGATCCACGAGAGCCCGGCGCGGCAGTTCCGAAGCGCCCTGGCCACGCGCAGCGAGCAGGGCACCGAGCGCTACGAGGTGGAGTTCCCGCACCCGGACGGCCGCATCCGCTGGCTCTCCGTCGCTGCGACCCCGCTCCGCGACGAGCATGGCGCCTTCCAGGCGTCGCTCGCCATGGTCTCGGACATCACCGATGCCCGCCGCAACGAGGAGGACCTCCGTCGGGTCGCGTTGTACGACGTCCTGACCGGGCTGCCGAACCGGGCCCTGCTGCTCGACCGGTTGGGTCACGCTCTCGCGCGTGACACCGGGCAGACCGCGGTCCTGCTCGTCAATCTCGACCGCTTCAAGCTGATCAACGACACCCGTGGCCATGCGATCGCCGACGAGGTGCTGGTCGCCGCAGCACAGCGGCTGTCGGCAGCGGTTCGCCCGTCGGACACCGTGGCGAGATACAGCGGCGACGAGTTCGTCATCCTCGCGGAGGACGTCGAGCTGGCCGAGGCGACGGCGCTCGCGCACGACCTGCTCGCGGCCCTCCGCACGCCGATCGAGCTCGCCGCCGGAACCCTGGAGATCACCGCCTCCGTCGGTGTGGCCGTGGGCCGTCCCGCCCACGCCGAGGATCTGCTCCGCAATGCAGACAGGGCGATGCAGACCGCGAAGTCGGCCGGGCGAGGACGGGTCCGGCAATTCGACCGGGACGCCGCGGACGAGCTCGAGGTCGGCTATGCCCTCGTGGCTGACCTGCGGCGCGCGCTCGCGTCCGACGAGCTCGATCTGGCCTACCAGCCGGTCATCGACCTGGGGTCGGGTGCCGTCCTGGGGATCGAGGCGCTCGCCCGCTGGAGCCATCCGGTGCACGGGGATGTCCCGCCGGCGCGGTTCGTCGCGATGGCCGAGCGAAACGGGCTGGCGCCCGAACTCGACCGGTGGGTGGTGCGGCGCGCGCTGTCGGACGCACGCGACCTGCGCGCGGACGGGTCGCTGCCGCCGGGCGCCTACGTCGCGATCAACCTGTCCGCACGCAGCCTGGTCGACAACGCGCTCGAGGCGTTCGTGGCAACCAGCGCGGCCGAGGCCGGGGTGCCGGCGGAGCACATCGTCCTGGAGATCACCGAGGGCGTGATCATGGAGGACGCCGCCACCGCCATCGACCTGCTCCAGCGGCTGCGGGCGCTCGGTTTCCGCATCGCGATCGACGACTTCGGCACGGGCTACAGCTCGCTGGCCTACTTGCGGGACCTGCCCATCAACATCCTGAAGATCGATCGCAGCTTCGTCTCGGGCATCACGACCGACCGTGATGCGCTGGCCATCGCCGCCTCGATCGTCGACCTCGCGCGCGCCGTGGGAGTCAGCGTCGTCGCCGAGGGCATCGAGACCAGCGAGCAGGCTGCCCTGCTCCGCCAGCTCGGCTGCGGATCGGGGCAGGGCTGGCTCTGGTGTCGTGCCCTGTCGCCGTCCGAGGTGCGCAGCACCGTCGACTGGACGCAGCCCTGCGCGCCGCTGCCTGGCCCTGCCGCCACGCCGACGGCACAGCGGCGCGGGGAGGTTCGACGTGAGCACGGCATCGACCGGCTGATGAGCATGCACGGCGACGGTGCGTCGCTGGCGACCATCGCGTCGGCGCTCAATCGCGACGGCTACCGGACGCCGCAGGGTCAGCGGTGGCACTCAGCCACGGTGGCGCGGGCCATTGCGCGCTCGGCGTACCCCGCCCTGGACGACCGCGCGTAGCGTCCGACGCATGGATGAGCTCCGCGACCTCCTGACCCGTGCGGCCGAGGCAGCGGCGGTCTACCGCAGCGGGCTCGCCAGCGCCCCTGCTGCGCCCGACGCCGACATGGGGCAGCTGCGCAAGGCGTTCGGTGGTCCGCTGCCGGAGCAGCCCTCGGCTGCCGCGGCCGTCGTGGAGGAGCTGATCGCCGCAGCGGAGCCCGGGCTCGTGTCGACCGCCGGTCCCCGCTTCTTCGGCTTCGTCATCGGTGGAGCGCTCCCCGCAGCCACCGCGGCGGACATGCTCGCGGTCGGCTGGGACCAGACCGCGTTCAACGCGGTGCTGTCCCCGGCCGGCGCTGCCGTGGAGGAGTGCGCCGCTGCCTGGCTCAAGGAGCTGCTCGGGCTGCCGACCGGCGCGTCCGTCGGCTTTGTCACCGGTGCGCAGGAGGCCAACACCGTCGGTCTTGCCGTCGGCCGCCATGCCGTGCTCGCGGCCTCGGGGTGGGACCTGCCCCGCGATGGGTTGACGGGCGCGCCGCGGATCCGGGTGGTGGCAGGCGTCGAGCGGCACGCGACCATCGACCGGTCGGTGCGGCTGCTCGGACTGGGCACGGCCGCGATCGCGTCGGTGGCTGCCGACGCCAACGGCGGGATCGATGTCGCCGACCTCGAGCGGGTGCTCGCGGCCGGCACCGGACCGGCCCTCGTCTGCCTGCAGGCCGGAAACGTCAACACCGGCGCGGTCGACCCGCTCCGGGCGGCGATCGAGGTGGCCCGGCGGCACGACGCGTGGGTGCACGTCGACGGCGCCTTCGGGCTCTGGGCCGGCGCGAGCGCCAGCACCCGCCACCTCGTCGACGGGGTCGAGCTGGCCGACTCGTGGGGGTGTGACGGGCACAAGTGGCTGAACGTCCCCTATGACTCGGGGTTCGTCTTCTGCGCCAGGCCGGACCTTCACGTGACCGCGGTGTCCTACACCGCGTCGTACCTCACCGGCTCCGGCGCGGTCTACAGCCCGTCCGACTTCACGCTGTCGTCCTCGCGGCGGGCGCGCGGCTTCGCGGTGTGGGCCGCCCTGCGCGAGCTCGGCCGCGGGGGGGTCGAGGAGCTGATCGACCGCACCTGCTCGCACGCGCGCCTGTTCGCAACGCTGCTCTCCGAGGGCGGCGGCGAGGTGCTCAACGACGTCGTGCTCAACCAGGTGCTCGTCGGCTTCGGCGACGACGCGCGGACCGACGCGATCATCGACAGGGTGCAGCGCGACGGCACCTGCTGGGTCGGCGGCACGACCTGGCGCGGGCGGCGCCTGATGCGGGTCTCGGTGTCAAGCTGGATGACGACCGAGGACGACGTACGGCGTTCTGCCGAGGCGATCCTGCGGGCGGCCAGGCCCTAGGGGGCGGTCCCGGCGAACGCGTCGGTCATCGCGGTGGCCGCCCCGGCGAGGTTCAGGTGCTCGGCGATGCCGAAGCTGTCCTCGATGCTGCGGAGCAGGCTGTGGTGGTCGTAGCTCGTGCTGACGGTCGCGCCCTGGGGCAGTCGCGGCGAGATGAGGATCGCGCCGGTGCGGCCGCCGGCACCGAGTGAGGCGCAGGTGGCGCAGCCGAAGTCGGTCGGTGTCGCCAGCTGCGCCGGACCGGAGGGCGTGGAGCCCTCGTCGAAGTTGAGGACGAGCAGCCCGTTGTTGGCGGCGAGGTAGCTCAGCAGCGTCGGCAGGTTGGTCTGCAGCCACGCGTCGGCAGCCTTGAGACCGCCGAGGGACTGGCCGGCGCAGGGGTCGTCGTGCCCGTCGTTGCAGGTGTCCGGCGTGATGAACGAGAACGCCGGCAGGCTCCCGGCGGCCAGGTCCGCGGACAGCTCCGTGAACGGGCGCTGGTGGGCGTCGCAGCGCGTGGTGTTCTCGATGACGTCCGGGAAGTAGATGAACGGGTTGTGCCGGTCGGCGTAGTTCTTCGCGCCGGTGGTGCTGTGGCCCTGGTACGGGTCGGGACTCGTGTCACCTGCGACGTACGGGCCGTGGAAGCACGGGGTGCTGGTCCCGTCCTGGTAGGACTTCCAGCTCAGCCCGGCGCCTTCGAGCTGGTCGGCCAGGTTGCGGCCGGAGGACAGCGCGGCCTGCGGCTGCACACAGGTCCACAGGCTGACCGTGCTGCAGTCGCTGGCCGACAGCGGCTGGATCGGCTGGCCCGACACCATCGCGATGTAGTTGTCCAGGCTGACATGCCCGGTGCCGTAGTAGTTGGGCAGGAACACGCCCTTGCTGCGCAGGCTGTTGAGGTAGACCGCGGGGCTGCCGGCGGCGAACGTCGCCGAGGCCGACTCGTTCTCCTCGGTGAGCACGACGACGTGGTCGAAGTGCGGCACGCCCTCGAGGGTCGGTGTCGTGCTCGTGGCCGAGGCTGTTCCGGTCCCGGCGAGCGTCGCCGCGGCGACGAGGACGGCGGCGGCCAGGCTGATCTTCCTCACGGCAGGCTCCTTCTCGGTGTCACCTGTACAACGCCGGGGAGCCCCAGGACTCGCGCGTCAGCTGGCTCTGATGTGGACCTGCACCGTGTCGACCGTCGCTGTGAAGGCGGGACCAGCGTCAGCTCTCGAGGGCGCCGGTGGCCCAGGCGTGGCTGGTGGCGACGACGGCCGCAACCACCTCGAGCTCGTCCTCGTCGCGTGGCCCGAAGACCATCACCATGCCGGGTGTCACCCGCAGGCCCGCGAGCGGGTGCGCGACGCTCCAGCCCTTCGCCAGCGCGTCGGCGGCCAGGGCGGGCGGAAGGGCGAGATGCAAGGAGCCGTCGTACGGCGGGTGCAGGTGGGCGAACTCGCCGACCTGCGGCACGAGGAACGCCTCGGCCGGGCCACCGGGTTTGCGTACGACGAAGGCCCGGGCTCCGGGGACGGAGATCGCGGAGTCGCGCGTGCCGACGCCGGGCAGCTTCGACAGCCGCTCGAACAGCTGCTCCTGCAGAACGGGCGGTGACTGCTGGGTCAGCTGCTCCTGTGGTGTGTTCGTGCTCGTCGAGGGGAACGGCCCCGTCCGCTCAGGGAGGGACGGCAGCCCGACCCATGGGGGCGCGAGGGTCGAGCCGCGACCTTGCTCGGTGAAGAACTCGAGCCGCATGTTCAGCCAGCCGGACAGCTCGGCGACGGTCGAGGGCGAGATGCCGTGGCCGCCGGGGTCCAGCACGGCCCAGGCCGGTGCGCCCGACGGGCCGTTGACGTAGGCCCAGGTGCGGTCGAGCAGGTCACGCGGGATCACGGTGTCCTGCGCGCCTCGGGCGACCAGCGTGGGCAGGCCGGCGAGACGCCCTGGCGTGACGGGTACGCCGGCGTCGAAGGGGAGCGTGCCGTAGAGGATGGCGGCGGCGACGTACCGCGCCGGGTCGTCGAGGATCAGCCCGCCCGCGAACGCCGCACCGCCGCTGAACCCGACGAGCACCACCGGGCGCCCGGCCGGAGCGACCGTGTCGAGCCAGTCGGTGAACCAGCCCATCGTGCTGCGCAGCGACTCGGCGACGGGCCGCCCGACGCCCCGGTTGGCGAACCAGGCGTAGCCGTCGCCCTCCGGGATCGGTGCCCGAACGGCGGCGTAGGCGGCACCGCGCGGCAGGTGCTCGGCGAGCCCGATGATCTCGAGCTCGTCGGAGCCGCGGCCGTGCAGCAGGACGACGAGAGGGGCGGCGGGCCCGGTGGCGCCGTACGTCGCAACGGCCGGCGGCGGGAAGTCGGTCACGGCGCCAACGTAGTTGGCGGGGGAGGGCTCCCTAGAAGGGCAGCTGACGACCGGACGGGGACCGCAGGTCCAGAGGCACTTCGGCAGGACGACGGACGGGCTTGGCGATCTGGATGCGCTTCACGGCGTCTCCTCGGTCCGGGTCCTGACCTCGTCATCGGCCTGCGTTCCGGCGGCTTGAGGATTCCCCGTCAGAGCCGAGGACGAACCCGGCCCAACCGGGCAGCTCGCGCGCAACGGCGTGGCCGCGGTTGTGGAGACGCCGCTCTGCTGTGGGCAGTGCCGTGCGTCGGTCCGGCCGCGCCGACAGGGTCGGGGCATGACCGAAGAGCTGCCCGTCGTGCGCCTGACGAGTCCCGGCGAGATCGTCGCGGCGGTGCCGCACCTGTGCGGCTTCGTCCCTGCGGAGAGCCTTGTCGCGGTGTCGCTCCGCGGCGAGCGCCGGCGGATCGGGCTGACCCTCCGTCTCGACCTGCCGCCCGACGACGGCGGCGCCGACGCCGACATCGCGGAGCAGGTCGCTGCGCGGCTGGCCTACGACGGGGCAGCGACGGTGGTGCTGGTGGTCTTCACCGCCGCCGACGGGGAGCTGCCGCGCGAGGCACTGGTCGGCGCGGTCACCGAGGCCGCCGAGCGGCGCGGCATGACCGTGATGGAGGCACTGCTCGTCCGTGGTGAGCGCTGGTCGTCGTACACCTGCCGGCATCCCGACTGCTGCCCGGTCGGCGGCACGCCGATCCCGGGCGCAGCCGCCGAGCTGGTCGCGGCCGCGGCCTACGACGGGCGGGTGGTTCTGCGTGACCGGGAGGCGCTCGTCGCGTCGCTCGCGCCGCCGCTGCTCGTCGGTGCGCGCGCGGCGGAGCAGCGGCTGGACGCGGCGATGGTGCGCTGGTTCGCCGACGTCGCCGTGCGGGGGCGCGAAGTCGCCGGACGCGAGGCGGTGCGCGCCGTCCGCGAGGTGCTGCGGCTGCCCGACGGCGCCCCGGGGGAGGACGCGCTGCCGGCGCTCGTGGTGTCGCTGCAGGACGTCCTGGTGCGCGACGAGGTGGCGGTCCTCGCGCTCGACGACAGCGAGGGGCTGCTCGCGCTGCTTCTCAGGATGTCCCGGGAGACGGTCGCCCCGTACGACGTGCCCGTCTGCACCCTGCTGGCCGTCGTCGCCTGGCTGCGCGGCGACGGCGCGCTGGCCAACGTCGCTCTCGACCGCGCCCTCGACGGCGACCCTGCCTACAGCATGGCGCGGCTCGTGCGCGCCGGGCTCGACGGCCAGCTGCCGCCGACGGCGGTGCGCCGGTGGCTGCGTGAGACGCGCCGGACGATGCAGCCGCGGCGGCGCCGTCGGGCCGCGTGACCGGATCGCCGGGGACCTGACTCCGTCACACGTCCCCACGAACCGAGACGCTGATCTCCTCGCCGAGCGCGTAGCCGCGGTCGAGTGCGAGGTCGTCGCCGCTCCAGAAGCTGCCGGGGTCGAAGGCGTTCGGTCGCATCCCGGCCGGGAGCAGGCCCATGGCCTGGTACGTCGTGGCGAGGACCTCGGCGCAGTACGCCGTCTCCGCTGCGGCATCGGACCGCTGCCGCAGCGGGACGCGGCCGCTCAGCCAGCGCGCGGCGAGCCTCGTCGTGGAGGGGAACGGCGTGCCGTCGAGGCGCGCGATGGTGCGGAGCACCGCGTCCTCCATCTGGCGCGTCACGGCCGGCTCGAGCTGTCGCAGCCAGGGGCGCTGGCCGTACTTGCCGGTCCAGACGCGCACCGCGTCCGCCAGGTCGTGCAGCTGCACGCCGCGCTGGTGGTCTCCGGTCCACAGGTCCGGCAGCGACCGGCCCAGCTCTGCGTGCCACATCAGCGGCGGCAGGTCGTCGACGACGACGGTCATGCCGACGTGGTTGACGGGTGCGTTGCTGAGCACCTGGATCGCGCGGTCGGCGGCGCTGTGCCCGCGGAACACCCAGACGTCACCGGTCCGCGTCAGGTCGGCGGCCTCGGCCAGGGTGAGCACGCGCCAGCCTAGGCATGACAGCCTGGGCAGCATGCGGCTCGTCAAGGTCCTGGGAATCGCGGGACTCGTCGGTGTTGCCGCGACCGGGGTGGCCGTCGCGCGCGCGGAGCGCCGGCGCCGCGCCTACACGCCCGAGGACATCAGGGCGCGGCTGCACGCCCGTCACGACGAGGCGGTCTCCCGGCGGTGAGCGGACCGGTCGACAGCGCTGAGCCCGCCGAGGCCGGCCCCGCCGTGGCCGACCGGCTGTCGTCGAGGTGCTCGAGCCGCGCGAGGCGCACGTGGGCACGATGACCGTCCAGCGGGCCCTGCCGCGGCGGCAGCGGCGCACGGTCGGCGCGTGGTGCTTCGTCGACCTGTTCGGGCCGGCGTCGGTGACCGAGCAGGGCGGGGTCGACATCGGGCCCCATCCGCACATGGGACTGCACACGGTGACCTACCTGCTCGACGGCCAGGTCCTGCATCGCGACAGCCTCGGCAGCGAGCAGGTCATCCGTCCGGGCCAGGTCAACCTCATGACCGCTGGGCGTGGCGTCGTGCATGCCGAGGAGCCGACCGGCAGCTACCGCGGGGTGATGCAGGGCGTGCAGCTCTGGGTCGCGCAACCCGACGCGACCCGTGACGGCGATGCCGACTTCACCCACCTCGCCCAGCTGCCGCAGACCAGCGTCGACGGAGCGGAGGTCACGGTGCTGGTGGGCACGGTCGCAGACGCGGTGTCGCCGGCGCGCCAGGACACCCCCCTCGTCGGGGCCGAGCTGCGCCTGGAGGCCGGCGACTGCGACCTGCCGCTCGAGCCGTCGTACGAGCACGCGCTCGTCGTCCTCCAGGGCAGGGTGCTGGTGGAGGGCCGGCCGGTCGAGCGGACCCGGACCGCCTACCTGGGGGTGGGCCGTACGACCGTGGGCCTGTCCTCGCCGGAGGGCGCGCGGGTGCTGCTGCTCGGCGGTGAGCCGTTCGGGGAGGAGCTGCTGATGTGGTGGAACTTCGTCGGGCGCAGCCGCGACGAGGTGGCTCAGGCGAGCCGCGACTGGGAGGGCGGGGACGACGACCGGTTCGGCCCGGTCGCCACCGCCTTGGCCCGGGTCCCTGCCCCGGACCTGCCCTGGCAGCCGCGGAATTAGTTGAAGGTGCAATCACTTGTACGGGGTGACCCCCTCGAAGGAGTGAGCACCATGAGCGTCCTCGTCATCACCGGCTCGGCCCGGCAGCAGTCCCACACGCGTCGCCTCGGCGAGCAGCTCGCCGCGGCCAGTCCGGGCGCCGTCCTCGCCCCCCGGCTGACCGAGCTGCCCTACTTCGACCAGGACCTCGAGGGGACCCCGCCCGGCACGGTCCAGCAGCTGCGTCAGCAGGTGCTCGCCGCCGACACCGTCGTCTTCGTGACCCCGGAGTACAACGGCACCATCCCGGGCCTGCTGGCCAACGCGATCGACTGGCTGTCGCGGCCGTACGACGGCCAGCCCTCGGTCCTGCGTGGCAAGCCGGTCGTGACCGTGGCCGCCTCACCGGGCGGCGTCGGTGGAGTGCGCGCCCTGGTGTCCCTGCGCACCGTCCTCGGCAACGCCGGCGCGCAGCTGCTGGAGGGGCGGCTCTCCGTGTCCGAGGTGCACGTACGCCTGGACGACGAGACGCTGGCGGCCGAGCTCGACGCGCTGGTCGCGGGCTTCTCCGCCGAGCCGGCGCGAGCTGCGTGACCGATCCGGTCTCCGCGCGACTGCTGGGCGAACGCGATGCTGCGCTCGCCCAGCTTGCTGCGCTCGGCCGCGACCACGATGCGATGGTCGCGGCCTCCGAGGCGTCCAACGCCGACGACGAGCACGACCCGGAGGGCGCGACCATCGGCTTCGAGCGGGCTCAGCTCGCAGCGACCATCGACATGACGAAGGCCCGGATCGCGGACCTCGACCGGGCCCTGGAGCAGGTTGCCGACGGCGGCTACGGGCGGTGCGAGCGGTGCGGCGGAGACATCGGCGCGGAGCGGCTGGCCGCGCGCCCCTCGGCACGCACCTGCATCACCTGCGCGCGGTAGCTACTTCGACAGCAGCTTGAAGGCGTGGTCCCACGTGCCCGTTCGCACGCCGTGCAGCACCCATGCCATGCAGATCGCCTCGAGGTGCCGGCTCGCGTCGATGCCGCCCAGGTCGGAGACCTCCCAGCCGGTGTCGGTGAGGAGCGCGGTGACGGTCGCCTTCGCTCCGTCGTCGTCGCCGGCGATGAGCATGGTCGGCGGACCGCCGGGCAGCTCCGGGTCGACCATCAGCGTGTTGCCGACGGTGTTGTAGGCCTTCACGACCTTCGCACGGGGAGCTGCACGCTGCACCTGCTCGCCGAGCGAGTCGTTCCAGCCGACGAACAGCGCCGGCGCGCCCGTGGAGAAGTCCAACGGGTTGGTGGTGTCGATGACCACCTTCCCCGCGACCTCGTCCTTGACCGACGTGGCCAGCTCGACGGCTGCCTCACCCTTCACGGCGAGTACGACGACGTCACCCCACGCCGCGGCGCCCGCGGGGGAGTCGACGGGATGACCGCCGACCTCGCTCTGCCGGGTGCCGATCCGAACCTCGTGTCCGTGCTTGGGATAACCGGTGGCGAGCGCCTGCCCGACGACACCCGATCCAAGAATGGCGATCCTCATGTCGCCACCAACTCGTGAGGTGTCAGGCGTTGTTCCCGTGCTCCGCCTCGGCGCGGCGCTCCCTGCCCAGGACGTGCCCGGGCGACGCGCACCCCAACCAGGTCTGCGGTGCGTGTCGAACTGCCCACATCCTGTGGGTGGCGCCCGACGGAGCGTGGGCAGTTCGACATACAGCGGGGGACACCATGGGCGCGGGGATCCCGCCGTTGCGGGACACTCGCTGCATGCTGCTGACGGAGCTGGACCTGCCGTCGTACGACCACATCGACCCGACGGTGAGCGGTGAGGCGTTCCACGCGGCGCTCGGTGACCTCGCCCGCGAGACCTGGGTGGCGCGGGGCTCGATGGGCTACGCGGTGCTGGAGCGCGAGGCGGGCAACGCGGTGCTGCGGGACCGCCGGATGGCGTTCCCCGCCCTCGAGCTGCTGGCGCTGCAGGGCGTCACCGCCGGGCCGATCTGGGACCGGACGGCCGACGGCCTGATGGTGCAGAGCGGCGAGGCGCACAACCGCCTGCGCAAGCAGCTCGCGCCGGCCTTCACCCCGCGCGCGACCGAGCGGCTGCGGCCGCGTCTTCGGGAGCTCGTCGCGGAGCTGTGGGAGCCGGTCGCCGCGGCGGGTCACGTCGAGTTCGTGAAGACGGTGGCCGAGCCGCTGCCGTCGATGGCGATCGCCGAGCTGCTCGGCGTGCAGGGCGACGCACCCCTGCTCGCGCGCTGGTCGATCGCGCTGCAGGAGGTCTTCAAGTTCCGGCTCGGCGAGGTCGCCGGCGAGGTCGAGGCGGCGTACGACGAGGCGCGGTCGTACGTCTTCGCCAAGCTCGCGGAAAGGCGCAAGAACCCCGGCGACGACCTCATCTCCGTCCTGGCGGCCGGGACCGAGCTCGACGACGACGACTACGTGACGCTGATCTGCTCGGTCATCTCCGGGGGGACCGACACCACGGAGGCGCAGCTCGCGCACGGCCTGCGGCTCTTCGCGCAGCACCCGGACCAGTGGGCCTTGCTCGCCGACAAGCCCGAGCTGGCAGAGCAGGCCGTCGAGGAGGTGCTGCGCTACGAGCCCATCACGCCCTTCACGGCACGCATCGCCACCGAGGACCTCGAGCTGCGCGAGGTGACCGTGCCGAGAGGAACGGTGCTGTTCGTCTGCGCCGCCACGGCCAACCGCGACCCGGCGGCGTTCGTCGACCCGGACCGCTTCGTCATCACGCGCGTGCCGAGTGCAGTGCTCACCTTCGGCTTCGGCGCGCACTACTGCGTAGGCGCCTACCTCGCCCGCGCGGAGCTGACCGAGGCGTTCACCTACCTCGCGCCGCGCACTCCCGACCTTCACCTCGACGGCGAGCCGGTGTTCGGTCCGACCACGGGCATCTACGCCATGCAGTCCCTGCCGCTCGCGTGGTCGGTCAGGTAGCCGACCAGCTCCGGCAGGACCTCACCCAGCTGGCCGTCGACCTTGACCGTCGCTTGTCCGTCACCGCGCGTACGGCCGTCGTTGACGATCGCGACCGGGACTCCGAGCTTCGCGGCACGGAGCACGAACCGGTAGCCCGACATGACTGTCAACGACGACCCGAGCACGAGCAGGGAGCCGGCGGTCTCGACGAGTGCGAACGCCGCATCGACCCGGTCGCGCGGCACGGTCTCGCCGAAGAAGACGACGTCGGGCTTGAGCACGCCGTCGCAGAGCGCGCAGTCGACGATGCGGAAGCCGTCGACGTCCACCAGCTCGACGTCGCCGTCAGGGTTGATCGCGGTCGCCTGTGCCCGCCAGCCGCGGTTGGCTGCCCGGAGCCGGTGGTCGAGCGCGCTGCGCGCCGTCACGTCACCGCAGGCGAGGCAGCGGACCCTCTCGAGGTTGCCGTGCAGCTCGAGCACCTCGCGAGCCCCGGCCACCTGGTGCAGCCCGTCGACGTTCTGGGTCACGACCCCTGCCAGCAGCCCGCGCGCCTGGAGGGAGGCGACCGCGCGATGTCCGTCGTTCGGCGCGGCGCGCGCGATGAGACCCCAGCCGAGATGGCTACGGGCCCAGTAGCGCTGCCGTGCGGCGCGGGTCCCGGTGAAGGTCTGGTAGCTCATCGGTGTCGCGCGGCGCGCGAGCCCGGATGGTCCGCGGTAGTCCGGGATGCCCGACTCGGTCGACAGCCCCGCTCCGCTGAGGACGACGACGCCGCCGTCACCGACGAGGTCGGCGAGCACCGTGAGGTCGGTCACGCCTCCAGCCTGCCTTACCTGCGGGTAGCCGGCCCGACGCCGTACGGTCCGACCCATGCCCACCGGTGTGCAGCTCCCTGACGTCGACGGCCAGCGCAGCAGCAGTGCGTTCGGGCGTGCCGTCGTCGCCGACGCGCTCCGCGCCGCCGACCCGGAGGCGGCGCGGGCCGCTCTCTCGACGAAGGACTGGCGGTCGGGGTACCTGCCGCACTTCCGGCACCTCATCGAGATCGGACAGCCGTCGTACGAGGCCGCCCTGACGAGTGCCCGCGACGGCCTGGCCGGGCTGCACGAGCGGATGCGCTACGACGGCGCCGAGGGGGAGCGGCCGCTGATCGGCGCGCTCGCGGGCGGCACCGAGCTCGAGACCGTCGACGTCAAGGGTGAAGGGGATCGGGAGACCGAGCTGTCCTTGCCCTTCCGCGGCGAACGCCTCCGCGGCGACGCGCTGCGGCGACAGCTCGACCGCTGGGTCGAGGTCGGCTCGCTGGAGCCGTCGTGCGCGGAGGCCGTCCGGCTGGTCCTCGACAACCCGGACTGGCTCGACCTGTCCGACCGGCAGGTCGTCGTGCTCGGGGCCGGCGCCGAGATGGGTCCGCTGCAGGCCATGCTGCGCTGGGGCGGCAACCTCGTCGGGGTCGACCTGCCGCGGCCCGACCTCTGGACGCGGGTTCTCGGCGTGGCGCGGGCAGGAGCGGGCCGGCTCACCGTCCCGGTCCGCACGGCCGGCGGCGAGCTCGAGGACAGCGCCGGGGTTGACCTGCTGACCCAGCTGCCCGACGTGGCGGCGTGGCTCGGCGGCCTCGCCGGCCCGCTCGTGCTCGGCAACTACGTCTACGCCGACGGCGTCACCAACCTCCGCGTCTCCGCCGCCGTCGACGCCCTCACCGTGGACCTGCTCGGTCACCGCACCGACGTGGCCCTGTCGTTCCTCGCGACACCGACCGACGTCTTCGCGGTGCCGGTCGAGGTCGTCGAAGCCGCCCGTGCCGGTCACGGGAAGCGGTCGGCGCTGCGCGCGATGCGGCTGCCGCTCAGGGCCGTCAGCGGCGGCCGGCTCCTGGTGCCCAACTACCCCGGGGACGAGCCGGTCTGCGACAGCCTCGTGCCGCAGCAGGGTCCCAACTACGCGCTCGCGAAGCGCCTGCAGCGCTGGCGCGCGGCGGTGGCACGCGACGCAGGCGTCGACGTCTCGTTGAACGTCGCGCCGCCGACCCGCACGCGATCGGTCGTGAAGAACCGGCTGCTCGCCACCGCCTACGCGGGGGCTCGGCGCTTCGGGGTCGAGGTGTTCGAGCCGGCGACGAGCAACGTCCTGATGGCCGCCCTGCTCGTCCATGACCTTCGTACGACGGCGCCGGAGCGGATCCACCCCTTCGCGGCCGAAGCGGCTGCCGCGGCACACGGCGGTCTCTGGCGGCAGCCGTACTCACCGCGGTCGGTGCTCGGCCTCGCCGTGCTCGTCGGCGTCGGAGGCTCGCGGACCTAGCGCGAGCGGCTGCGCTTGCCGCTCGTGACGCGGTTGACCACCGTCGACACGAGCGAGATCACCAGTGCCGCGAGGAACGCGCTGAAGAACCCACCGACGTCGAACTTCGCGCTGAGGCCCGCCGTGATCGCGACGAGCACGCCGTTCACGATCAGGGCGAACAGGCCGAGGGTGAGCAGCGTGAACGGCAGCGCGATCAGCCGCAGGATCGGGCCCAGCACGGCGTTGACGAGCCCGAAGAGCAGCGCGACCCACACGTAGGTGAAGAACCCGCCGTGGACGTGCACGCCCGGCACGACCGCCGCCGCGAGCCAGACCGCGAGGGTCAGCACCGACCAGCGGAGCAGCAGCTTCTGAAGCATGCTGTGAGCATGCCGCACGTCGACCGTCGTGCGCTCGTCCTGGAGCACACGACACTCCGGCGGCCCGAGCTCGTGCCGGAGCTCCAGCTGCACCTCGTCGACGACATCGTCGCGCTCTGGAAGGTCACCGGCGAGGACGACCCGCCGCCGTTCTGGGCGGTCGCGTGGCTCGGTGGGCAGGCGCTGGCCCGCTACCTGCTCGACCACCCCGACGAGGTCCGCGGCCGGCGGGTGCTCGACCTCGGCAGCGGCTCGGGTCTCGTGGCCTTCGCGGCGCGCAGGGCGGGAGCAGCGGAGGTCCTGGCCGCCGACATCGACCCGTTCTGCGCGACCGTGATCGAGCTCAACGGGCTGGCCAACGACCTGTCCGTCGACGTGACGCTGGACGACCTGCTCGCCGACGGCCCTCCCGACGTCGACGTCGTCCTCGCCGGTGACGTCTGGTACGAGCGCGAGATGGCCGAGCGGGTCATGACGTGGCTGCGGGGCAGTTCCGCACGCGTGCTGCTCGGCGACCCCGGCCGCGCCTACCTGCCGCAGGACGGCTGGGTCGAGCTCGGGTCGTACGACGTACCGACGACCAGGGAGCTCGAGGGCGTCGAGAGCAAGCGGGTGCGGGTCTTCAGCCCAGCGACTCGGTGATCGTGACGTTGCCGTACTGGTTCAGCATGTGCTCCGTGGCATCGAGACGGTGCACTGCGCAGGCGACCATCGCCGTCGTCGCGCCGCCGTCGACGGTGCTGCTGATCTCCCAGACCGCGAGCTCGCCGCAGTCGCCGCAGACGTGGTGGCTCACGACACCTCCTCCAGGCAGGGACGGCACCCGCGCGCGAATCCTCGCACCCGACCGAACCTTTCGGCCCCGCCGGGCGTGGTGTGGTCGTGACGTCGATGACCGTTGAGAGGGTGCCCCGCGTGGCTGCAGGTCCGGAAGCGTTCGCCAGCTTCTACACCGACGTCTTCGGCGACCTCGCCGGATACGGCTGGTCGCTGACCGGTGACCCGCACGTGGGGGACGAGCTCGCGCAGGAGGCGCTCACCCGCGTCTACGCCCGTTGGGCGCTCCTGCGCGACCCGCGCCCCTACGCCTACCGGACTGTGACCAACCTGGCGCGGGACCGCTGGCGGAGCGCCGCCCGCGAGAGCCGCGGCCTGTCCGAGCTGGTCGACGACCGGGCTGTTCCCGGCCCTGACTCGACGACGCTCGACGCGGTGCGCCGGCTCTCCGCGCCGCTGCGCGACGTCGTCTTCCTGCACTACTACGCCGACCTGCCGATCGACGAGGTCGCCCGCGTGCTGCGGCGACCGGTCGGCACGGTCAAGCGTCGCCTGTTCGATGCCCGCGCCGCTCTCGCGGCCGCCTTGGAGGAGTCCCGATGAGCGAGCTGCCCGAGCTTCCCCGCGTGCCACGCCGGGTGCGGCCGCTACCGGCCGGTGGCATCGATGCCGCCGTGCGGGCGGGCCGCCGTCGCCGCAACCGGGCCGCCGTCGCCGCAGGTGGCAGCGTGACCGCGGTCGCCCTGGTGGTCGCCGTCGCGCTCGTTGCACCCGGCTCCCACGACGAGACGCTGCAGCCGGCCCACCCCACGCCGATCTCACGCCAA
>JAODNA010000193.1 GCA_025465135.1 Frankiales bacterium
CGTCCTCGCCCGTGCTCGCGGCGGTGGCCGGCGCTGCCGATCCCCCCGCGCTGGGATCGCCGCCGCGGGTACGCCGACGGCTCCCGCCGGTGCGCTTCGGCAGCTGCGGGGCATCGTCGGCCACCGGTGCGTCGTCCTGCGAGCCACGGGGCCCGCGGCCGCCGTCGCGAGTGCCACTGCTGCGCCCACCGTCGCGCCCACCGTCGCGCCCGCTGTCCCGGCCACCGCGTCCGGCCGGCTCGGCCCGCCGCGGCTTGCGACCGGTCTCGCCGATGTCCTCGAGCTGCTCGGCGTCGAGCCCCGCGCGCGTCCGGGACGAGCGCGGCAGCTTGCCGGTGGTGCCCTCGGGGATGCCGAGGTCGGTGTAGAGGTGCTTGGACGAGGAGTAGGTCTCGACCGGCTCGGGGTGCGGGAGGTCGAGCGCCTTGTTGATGAGGCCCCACTTCGGCATGTCGTCCCAGTCGACGAACGTCACCGCGACGCCCTTCGCACCGGCGCGACCGGTGCGGCCGATGCGGTGCAGGAAGGTGCGCTCCTCGTCGGGGCACTGGTAGTTGATGACGTGCGTGACGTCCTGCACGTCGATACCGCGGGCCGCGACGTCGGTCGCGACGAGCACATCGATCTTGCCGGCGCGGAACGCGCGCAGCGCCTGCTCGCGTGCGCCCTGCCCCAGGTCGCCGTGCACCGCCGCAGCCGCGAAGCCACGGTCCTGCATGTCGGCCGCGACCTTGTCGCAGGTCCGCTTCGTGCGGCAGAACACCATCGTGAGGCCGCGGCCCTCCGCCTGCAGGATGCGGGCGAGCACCTCGCCCTTGTCCATCGAGTGCGCGCGGTAGACGAAGATCTTCGTGTCGGGGACGGTGCGGTTCTCGTCCGGCTCCTCGGCGCGGATGTGCGTCGGCTGGCGCATGAACCGCCGGGCCATCGCGACGACCGGGCTGGGCATGGTCGCCGAGAACAGCATCGTCTGCCGCTCGGTCGGCGTCTGCTCGAGGATCCGCTCGACGTCGGGCAGGAAGCCGAGGTCGAGCATCTCGTCGGCCTCGTCGAGGACGAGGACCTCGACCTGGCCGAGGTTGAGGTGTCCCTGGCGACTCAGGTCGAGCAGCCGCCCCGGCGTACCGACGACGATGTCGACGCCCTTGCGCAGTGCGTCGAGCTGCGGCTCGAACGCGCGCCCGCCGTAGATCGTCTGCACCCGGATGCTGCGGACCTTGCCGGCGTTCTCGAGGTCCTTCGCGACCTGGACGCAGAGCTCTCTGGTCGGTACGACGACGAGCGCCTGTGGCGTGCCGTTGGCACCTTCGGCCTTGCTCTTGACGGTGTTGAGCATGGGCACGCCGAAGCCGAGCGTCTTGCCGGTGCCGGTGCGGGCCTGCCCGATGAGGTCGTGGCCCGACAGCGCGATCGGCAGCGTCATCGTCTGGATCGCGAACGGAGAGGTGATGCCGAGGGCGGCGAGCGCCTCGACCGTCTCCGGGCGCGCACCGAGGGCGGCAAAGCCGTTGGGTGCGTCGGGCGCAGCAGTGTCTTCTTGTACGTCTGGCGTGGTCAGAGCGGAGCCTTCCGGGAGTCGCGCCGACCACGGCAGGAGCGGGCTCGCAGCGGCTACCAGAGGCAGTCGGCGCGCCGGCGTCGGAAGAGGTCCGCGCACACGGGGGAGGCGGCGAGCGCCGTCTCCTTAACGCTCAGTCTACCGCTAGGGTCGGCGCGTGGACGGTGTTGGCGGCACGGGCGTCGACCCGGCCACTGTTGACCTGCTCGGTGTGCTCGCCTACGGCGAGCTGACGGCGTTCGAGCGCCTCGCCAGTGATGCCCGGCTCGCGCCGACGATCGCCGACAAGGCAGCGCTCGCGACCATGGCCGCCGCGGAGTTCGCGCACTTCACGCAGCTGCGCGACCACCTCGCCAAGCTCGGGCTCGACCCCGAGGAGGCGATGGCGCCGTTCGTCCGGCCGCTCGACGAGTTCCACGACACGACGGACCCGAGCGACTGGCTCGAGGGCCTGATCAAGGCCTACGTCGGCGACGGGCTGGCGACCGACTTCTACCGCGAGGTCGCCGCGTTCGTGAAGGACGAGGACACCCGAGGGCTGGTGCTGCACGTGCTCGCCGACACCGGCCAGGCCGACTTCGCGGTGAGCCGGGTCCGGGAGGCCATCGACGACGATCCCGCCATGGCCGGCCGATTGGCCTTGTGGGCGCGCCGGCTGGTGGGCGAGGCGTTGCTCCAGGCGCAGCGGGTGGCGGTGGAGCGCGACGCCCTGACCGAGCTGCTCGTCGGCGGCAGCGGCGACCTCGCCGGGATCGCGCGACTGCTGACGCGACTGACCGACAACCACACCGCGCGCATGCAGGCCCTCGGCCTCCAGTCCTAGGACGGCACGAAACCCGGCCCCCCTCGAGGGGAGCCGGGTTCCGGTACTGCCGAGCAGAGCTTCTTAGACGCGCGTGGTGCTGCGGCTGCGGATGCCGCCCTGGGTGAGCGCGATGATCGCGGCGGCGATGACGACACCGACGATCAGGGCCACGATGAACGTGTGGACGATCAGGCCGGCCACGAACAGGCTCGCCGCGCCGATGAGCATGGTGAGCCAGATGGGGGTGGCCTGACGGCCCGGCAGGACAGCGCGCGCGAGGGCGCCGACAAGCAGACCGATGACGAGCAGAGCGATGATGCCCACGGGTTCCTCCTCGTTGGTCGGACCGGCTGGTCCGTTGCGAGTGGTGGTGCCCGGTGGCCGGCGGGATCAACCGCGGAATCGGCGAAACTGACTTCGGAGTGTGAGTTGTGTGTCACTCCCCGCGGAGGTCCTAGAGGGAGCCGAAGCCCACCCGACGCGACTCGCCCTCGGCGATCTCGATGTAGGCCAGCTTGTCGGCCGGCACGAGGATCCGCCGGCCCTTGTCGTCCTCGAGGCTGAGCACGCCGAGGTCGGCCTTCAACGCGTCGGCGAAGGCCTTCGCGACCTGCTCGGGGGTCTGCGCGCTCTCGAGCACCAGCTCGCGCGTGGCGAACTGCACGCCGATCTTGACCTCCACCAGTGCCTCCGAGTCATGTGCCGCCGTACGGATCTCCGAGGCTAGTCGAGCCGCGCCGTCGCGGAGCGACCGTCCGCTGCAAGCGCAAACCCGGTCAGGTCGACAGCGGCGACCCGGAGATGCCCCGCCAGGTCAGCCCGACGAGCAGCTCCATGGCGCGGTCCTTCGTCAGCTGGCCCTCCGACGCGAGCCACCAGCGGGCCCCGACCTCCATCAGTCCGGCCAGCGCGACGGAGAGCAGCTCGGCCTCCTCGGCGCGGTAGCCGGTGTCGTGCGCGATGGTCTCGGCGAGCGCATCGACGCACTCCTGCAGCATCCGCTCGACCCGTTCCCGGACCGCAGGGTCGTTGCGCAGGTCGCTCTCGAAGACCAGTCGGAAGGCACCCTCGCCGTCGGTTCCCTCGCCGTCGACGAAGTCGAAGTACGCCGCCACCGAGGCCTCGACGCGCTGCCGGTTGTCGGTGGTCGAGGCAAGTGCGACGCGCACCTTCTTGACCAGGGCCGTCGCGTGCTGGTCGAGCAGAGCCAGGTAGAGCTCCAGCTTGCCCGGGAAGTGCTGGTACAGGACGGGCTTGCTGACGCCGGCCCGCTCTGCGATGTCATCCATGGCAGCCGCGTGGTAGCCCTGCGCCACGAAGATCTCCTGGGCCGCCCCGAGCAGCTGCTTGCGTCGCGCCGAGCGGGGCAGGCGGGTCCCGCGCGCAGCCGCGCCGCTGGTCGCACCGGTCGTTGCCGCGTCCGAGCTCACGCCGTCGACCATGCCACAACCGGCCCTCAGTCCTGGCCCGACAGCTCGCGCGAGCCATGTCGGGTGCGGCGCGCGTCGATGACCCTGTCGGGGTTGCGGCGGAGGTACTCCTCCTCGAGCTCAGCGGTGCGCGACGTGTGGAACTGCAGGGCGTCCTCGCTCCCGTGCAGGAAGGTGTCGTGACGGGTCTCGTGCAGGTGCTCGAGCTCGCGCTCGAGGGCCTCATCGGTCAGGGCTGCAGGCACCACACCGGTCACGGGAGCTCCTCTGTCGGGTGTCGACGGCCATACCCGGGTAGGGCGGGTCCATGACCGAGCCTGCACCCTCGGCCGCCGACACTCCAGGGGCGGTCCTGTTCGACGTCGACGGAACGCTCGTCGACACCGTCTACCAGCACGTGATGGCCTGGTGGGAGGCCTTCGCCGGCGCCGGGCACGTGGTGTCCGGCTACGACATCCACCGGGCGATCGGGCGCGGGTCGGACGACCTGGTCGCGTCGCTGCTCGGGACGCCGGACGACGCACTGACCGACGCGCACGCGCGGCACTGGGGCGACGTACGGGGCCGGACAACGGCCTTCCACCAGGTGCCGGAGCTGCTCCGGCGCTGCACCGACCGCGGCCTTCGGGTCGTCCTCTGCACCAGCGGCGAGGGGCCCGACCTCGACTTCTTCCTCGACGCCATCGGTGGTGACGGACCGGTGCACGCGGTCGTCAGCTCCGAGGACGTCGAGCGCTCCAAGCCGTCGCCCGAGATCGTGCAGAAGGCGGTCGAGGCTGCGGGCGTGCCTGCGGCCTGCTGCGTCCTGGTCGGCGACACCGTGTACGACGCGCAGGCCGCGGTCGCCGCGGGCGTGACGGCCGTCGGCGTCCTGTGCGGCGGCATCAGCGAGGCAGAGCTTCGCGCGGGCGGTGCGACCAGCGTCTACGCGAACCCGGCCGAGCTGCTCGCCTCGTTCGACGACTGGGCCCCCGGCGGCCGGTGAGCACCTAGGGCTGGTCCGGGAGGTCCGGTACGGGTATCAGCTCCGAGACGGCGCTGCGCACCGTCCCGGCCGTGAGCTCGGCGACCTCGACCCAGGGCAGGAACCGGTTGCCGGCCGACAGCCGCCGCGCGACGGCGGCCACCAGCGCGGGACCGCGGACCCCGGCCCGGTCGTAGCCGAGGTGGCTCGCGGTCCTGCGGGTGCCGACCACCAGTCCTTGGATGCTCAGGGCACGGCTGCCGCCGAGCTTCGGGCCGTCCTGGACGAGCCGGATGTCGAGGACCTCGCCGAGCCGGCGGCCGTCCGGCCCGAGCACGTCGGCGCCCAGCAGATCAGCCGCTCTCATGACCGGCCCCGGGCAGTCGGTCGACGAGGTACTCCCTGGCCCGGTCCTCACCGGGATGGATCCCGAGCTCGGCCCGCGTCCGCGCCACGGTCACGGCGCTGCCGACGTCGGTGACGAGCTGGTAGGGAATGCGGTCCGGCTCCCTGTCATGACGCTGCCCCAGCAGCTGGTACGCCGAGACCCACCAGCGCCCCAGCAGCCCGCCGAGCCGCGGACCCAGCGCCGCCGGCCCGGTCAGCAGCTCGACGACGTACGGCGGCGAGCCGTCGTCAGGGACAAGGAAGTCGACGTCGTCGACGTTGCAGACGAGGCCACCGTCCTGGTCGACCACCTGCCGGTCGAGCAGGTGCAGCGTCAGGTCGAGAACACGCGCGGCCATCACGCACCTGCCTTCGTCGCGATCATCAGCGGGATCGCCGCCAGCGCGACCACGGTGATGACGATCAGGTAGCCCGTTGCCAGGGCGTTGGAGAGCCCGGAGTTGACCTTGTCCTTCATGTAGCCCGGGTCGTTGGCCACGACGAGGATGGGGAAGTAGGTCAGTGGCAGCGCGACCGCGGAGAACACGAGGGAGTACTCCGTCACCTTGATCGGGTCGAGCGTCGTGAGGATCAGCATGACGCCGAGGATGAGCGACACGAGGACGACGGCATGGAACCGCGCGGCGTCGCGGGGCCGCACGAGCTTGCCCCACTGCCAGCCGAGGTACTGCGACACCGCGTAGCCCGACGACAGCGTCGTCTCGAGCGCCGCGCCGAAGGTCGCCGCCACGAAGCCCACGATGAGGAAGGCGAGTCCCACCTTGCCGAGCGCCATCACCGTCGGCAGCGCCACCTGGCTGAGGTGGTCGACGGCGATCCCCCGAGGGAGGAACACCACGGCCGTCGTCGCCGCGATCGCCAGCGACAGCAGGCCGCCGAGCGGGAAGCCGATGTAGACGTTGGCCCGCTCGAGGTTGAGGTCCTTCTTCGTCCACTTCTCCTCGACCGCGCCGGACGAGAAGAAGAAGACCTCGTACGGCGTCATCGCGGCGCCGAACAGCGCGATCGCGTAGTACCAGTACGTCGGGTGCCCCTCGCCGCTCCGCACCGACGGGTGCACCGCCTGATGTGCGAGCGAGCCCCAGTCGGGCCCGAGCTGCCAGAGCCCGACGGCGAAGACCAGCAGGGCGAGCCCGGCCAGTCCGAACATCCGCTCCATCTGCTCGAACGGCATGCGCCAGATCACGAACCACACGAGGAACGCGACCAGCGGGACGAACAGCAGGTAGGACACGCTCGTCGCCAGCTGCAGGGCGAGCGCGACGCCGGCGACCTCGGCGGCAAGCGTGAGCAGGTTGACGAGGTTCGAGGCGACGAGGTTCAGCAGCGCGGTCCGCGGACCCATCCGCTCACGCACGAGGTCGAACACCGCGCGGCCGGTGACGGCAGCGACGCGGCCGGACATCTCGGCGTACAGGCAGATGCCGATGACGCCCACGATGACGACCCATGCCAGCGACATGCCGAAGCGGGCTCCCACCAGTGCGTTGGCGACGAGGTCACCGATGTCGACGAAGCCGCCGATGGCGGTCAGGATCCCGAGGGTGACCTGCAGGACCTTCTTCACCTGTACTTCTCCGCGATCTGCTCGAGCGTCGTCGCGACCGGGCCGAGCTGTGCGCTGATCCTCGGCAGGCGGTCGATCTGTCCCCGGCGGGCGGTGATGCGCAGCGCGGTCAGACCGTCGATGGCCTTGGACAAGGTGTCGTCGACGTCGACCCGCAGCTTGTCGGCCGCGGCGCTCGGCGGCTGGTACGAGTCGAACGTCGCTTGCGCAGCCGAGGCGTCGTCCTCGGCTTCGCCGAGGATCACCGAGACGTAGTTGGCGGTGGCCTTGCCGTGGCCCGCCGCGTCGGCCGCCAGCCGGGCGGTGCTCAGCGCCGACGCGACCGCCTTCGCGGTGTTGCCCGCTTTCAGCTCGAAGTCGCCGTCGGTCCGTGACGGTCCGACGCACCCGCTGACGCCGACCACGACGAGTACGGCGAGGAGGACCCTCATCGCGGCCCGCCCCTCAGGATGAAGTACGACAGCAGGCCGAGCAGGACCGCGAGCTGGAGCCACGCGGCCGCGAGCACGAAGCCCTGCGTCACGCGAGGGGGATTCCCCCAAGATCACGAATGAAACGGCGCCTCAGAGCAGCGGTGCGAACAGGTCGCCCAGCTCCTCGACCCGGGCGAGGACGTCGTCGCTCGTGAACACGAGGTCGGCCGGCTTGCGGCAGGCCTCGACCTCGTCCCACGTGACGGGCGTCGAGACGGTCGGCTGCGGCCGGGCGCGCAGCGAGTACACCGACACCGTCGTCTTTGCGGCGCTGTTCTGCGACCAGTCGACGAGCACCTTGCCCGGACGCAGGGTCTTGGTCATCCGGTGCACCACCAGGTCCGGGTGGCTCTTCTCGAACCGCTGCGCCAGCCCCTTGGCATAGGCAGACGTCTCCTCGCTCGAGCGGAAGCCGTCGGCGCGGGCGTAGAGCTGCAAGCCCTTGCTGCCACTGGTCTTCGCGATCGGCTCGTGCCCGTCCTCGCGCATGACCTCGCGCAGCAGCAGGGCCACCTCGCAGCACGCCACGATGGTTGCGGGTTCACCAGGGTCGAGATCGAAGACCACCATGTCCGGCGGTCCCGCCACCGCGGCCTTGCCGCGCTTCTTCTGCACCCGCCACATGTGCGTGTGCAGCTCCAGCGCGGCCAGGTTGGCCGTCCAGACCAGCGCCGCGAGGTCGTCGACGATGACGTAGTCGATCGTCTCGCGCTTCTTGCTCGACCCGGGCGATGGAAGCGTCTCGGTGTGGACCCAGTCGGGGGTGCCGCGGGGCGCGTTCTTCTCGAAGAAGACCATCCCCTCGACGCCATCGGGGTAGCGCTTGCGCGTCAGCGCGCGACCGGCGAGGTGCGGCAGCAGCACCGGCGCGATCCGCGTGTAGTAGTCGAGGACCTGCCCCTTGGTGAAGCCGACGTCGGGGTAGAGGACCTTCTCGAGGTTGGACAGGACGACCTGCTGCCCCTCGACGTCGACCGCGATCTTCGTCCCGCTACTCACGAATGACGTCCTTGGGGTCGTAGTCGTCGCGCAGTCCCTTGTACGACGGGTGGCGCAGCCGCCCGTCCTTCGTCCACTCGGTGTAGTCGATCTCGGCGACGTGCACGGGCTCGACCCAGATCGCGTCCTTGGCGTAGATGCGGGGCACCGGCGTCACGAACGGCGAGTCGTCGCGGCGCAGCGGCTCGAGGAGCTCGCCGAGCGTCTTCAGCGTCGCGGCCGTGAAGCCCGTGCCGACGTGACCGGCGTACTCGAGGCCGTCAGGTCCCTGTACGCCGAGGAGCAGCGAGCCGATGCGGCCGGCCCGCCCTCCCTCGCCAGGCTTCCAGCCGGCAATGACCGTCGACGTCCGCCGGATGTGCTTGACCTTCAGCCAGGCGTCCGAGCGCCGGCCCGGGACGTAGCGCGAGTCCCTGCGCTTGGCGAGGATCCCCTCGAGGCCCTGCTCCCTCGTGGCGTCGAGCAGCGCTTGGCCGCCGCCGGCGAACGCGGGCGGCACCGACCAGTGCTCGCCCTGCAGCTCGAGGTCCTCGAGGACCGCCCGTCGCTCGTCGTAGGTCTTGTCCAGCAGCGAGCTCCCCTCGCGGTGCAGGACGTCGAACAGCAGGAGCTGCACCGGGGTCGACCGCAGCAGCGCCGCACCCGGCTTGCCCACGTGCATCCGTGCCTGCAGCAGCCCGAAGTCAGACCGGCCTTCCGGGTTGAACGCGACGATCTCGCCGTCGAGCAGCACCTGGCGGGATCCGAGCTGCAGTCCGAGTCCGCGCAGCTCGGGATAGGACGCGGTGACGTCGTTGCCGTTGCGCGACGTGAGGGAGAGCCGGCCACCGTCGACGGCGACGAGCGCGCGGACGCCGTCCCACTTCACCTCGTAGGACCAGCTGTCATCGTCCGCGGGGAGGGCACCCGCCACGGCGAGCATGGGCTTCAGGTCGCGCGGGATCGGCTGCCAGCCCTTCGGCGGACCGTCCATGCGGTGCACCATCCAGTCGGTGCCCAGCTTGCCGCGGGAGGTCCGGAAGAAGACGTAGCGCCCGTCGACCTGCTTGCCGTGCAGGACCACCTTCACCTCCGTGTCGGTCCACTTCTCCAGCTCGTAGGTGCCGTGGTCCCAGACGGTCACGCTGCCACCGCCGTACTCGCCCTTGGGGATGTCGCCGGCGAACGTCGCGTAGGCCATCGGGTGGTCCTCGGTCTGCTTCGCCAGGTGGTTGGTCTTCGGGTCGTGCGGCAGGCCCTTGGGCACCGCCCAGCTCACGAGCACACCATCGCGCTCGAGCCGGACGTCCCAGTGGAGCGCGGTCGCGTGGTGCTCCTGGACGACGAAGGTGTCGCCGCGGCCGTCCTGGTCGTCTCCGGTGTGGTCCTCGGCTGTCCCTGATTCCGTGTCCGGGACGTCCCAGGCCGGCACCGGCTCAGGCGTCTTCTTCGCATCCCGCTTCTTGCGGTACGTCTCGAGCGCCACGTGCTCTCCCTACCCCACCTGGCAGGATCCCCTGCATGGATGCGGTCGGTGGCACGGGACTCGCTCTTCCGCTGAACCTCGCGCTGCCGGTCAAGGGGTTCGTCGACGTGGCCGCGCGCGCGGAGGCGGCGGGCTACGACCGTCTGTGGGTGGCGGAGGCGGGCAACAACGACGCGTTCGGCCTGCTGACCGCCGTCGCGCTGGGCACGTCCACGGTCGGGCTCGCGACCGGGGTGGTGCCGATCTACACCCGGACCCCGTCCCTGATGGCGCAGTCCGCCGGCACGCTCCAGGACGTCTCCGGCGGCCGCTTCACCCTCGGCGTCGGCGTGAGCAGCAAGACGATCGTCGAGCGCTGGAACGGCGTCCCTTACGACAAGCCACTCGGCCGCATCAAGGAGTACGTCGGTGTCGTGCGCGAGCTGCTCGACGGCAAGCGCCTCGACCACGACGGCACCTACTACGACGTCCACGGCTACTTCCTCATGATGAACAACCCGCAGCCGCCACCCCCGATCATCCTCGGCGCGCTCAACCCGCAGATGCTGCGCGCAGGCGGCGAGGTCGCCGACGGCGTCTGCCTCAACTGGATCGGGGCCCACGCCGTCGCGGACGCGCTCGCACACGTGAAGGCCGGACCGCGCGAGACGACCAACGCCTGCTTCGTGCGGGTCTGCGTGACCGACGACGTGGATGCCGTACGACGGTGGGCCCGCCGCGAGGTCATGAGCTACGTGACGGTGCCGGCGTACCGGACCGCCTTCGGCGTCCAGGGCTGGGAGTCGGTCACGGCGAAGGCGATGGAGCTCTGGGACGCCGGGGACCGCAAGGGCGCGGCCGGTTCGCTTCCCGACGAGTTCCTCGACAGCCTGGTCATCGCTGGGTCCGCTGACGACGTGCGGGCGCGCTTCGAGGCGTTCCGCGCTGCCGGCGTGGACGAACCGGTCGCCTTCCTCGTCACCGGCCAGTCCGACCCGGCTGCCGCGCTCGCGGAGCTCGAAGCCACGACCGCAGCCCTAGCACCGTGACCCCTGCCCTGAACCTCCCTTACGCCGGAAGCCCTCCCGCGGCCAGACTCGCGGGCGGTCGGCCGGGGCCGGTGTGTGGACCTGCCCCGGCCGTCCCTCTAGCGTGATCGACATCGCAACGGGTACGGGGGAGCCGTGAGGTCGATCTGGAAGGGCGCCATCAGCTTCGGGCTGGTGACGATCCCGGTGAAGCTGTACAGCGCCACCGAGCAGAAGGACGTCTCGTTCCACCAGGTGCGGCGCTCCGACGGCAGCCGCATCCGCTACAAGCGGGTGGCGCAGGCCGACGGCGAGGAGGTGCCCTACGGCGAGATCGCCAAGGGCTACGAGCTGGCCAACGGCGAGACGGTCGTCCTCACCGACGACGACTTCGCCGACCTGCCGCTGACGACGAGCCGCGCGATCGACGTGCTGCAGTTCGTGCCGCTGGAGCAGGTCGACCCGATCTTCTTCGAGAAGACCTACTACATCGAGCCCGACAAGGCCGGCACCAAGCCCTACGTCCTGCTGCGCGATGCGCTCGAGGAGTCCGGCAAGGTCGCCCTGGTCAAGGTCGCGCTGCGCAACCGCGAGTCGCTCGCCACCTTGCGGGTCCGCGAGGGCGTGTTCGTCCTCGAGACGATGCTGTGGCCGGACGAGATCCGCAAGCCCGACTTCGGCTTCCTCGACGAGGACGTCGAGGTGCGGCCCCAGGAGCTCGCGATGGCCGGGAGCCTGATCGAGACGCTGTCGGGCGACTTCGACCCCAGCGACTACAAGGACTCCTACCGCGAGGCGCTTCAGGAGGTCATCGAGGCCAAGATCGCCGGCCACGAGGTCAAGCAGCCCGAGCAGGCACAGCCGACCTCGGGCACGGTCGTCGACCTGATGGCCGCGCTGCGGGCCAGCGTCGAGGCCGCGAAGGCCGGGCGCAGCGGTGGTGCAGAGGCGGCAAAACCGGCCAAAGCAACGGGGAAAGCGGCCGGGGTGAGGAAGACCGCCGCGAAGGGCCCAGCGGCCAAGAGCTCGCCGAAGACCGCCTCGAAGGCCGCGAAAGCCGGTAAGAAGGATGCTCCGAAGAAGACATCCGCCCGCAAGTCGGCCTAGTCCTTACGGGTGATCAAGGGCGCGGCCGCGCTCGTCGATCTCTCTCGGTACTGCACCTCCCTGCGACGAGAGACCACCCCGATGAGCGTCACCGACTTCCGCGAGATCGTCGCGGCGCTGCGTGACGTCCCCGGGGTCGCCGACGCCGACGTCCAGCCCGACGAGGACGGCGGCATGGGCCTGCTGCGTCTCGGCCTCGAGGCCGGTGTCGACGAGGTGGCTGTCGCCACGAGCGTGGGCCGACTGCTGCGCGAGCGCTTCGGCCTGGGGGTGGACGCCGAGCGCGTCCAGATCGTGGAGGACGCCGAGGTCCGCCCGGTCGAGGTCACGACCGAGCACGAGCTCGACGTCCCGCACCAGCGCGTCGCCGGTCGCCCCGCGATCTCCCGGATGCACCTCGTCTCCAGCGGCTTGGACGTCACGGCGACCGTCACGCTGACCTCCGACGGCCGGACCGCGTCGGGCGAGTCGCGCGGCAGCGCGTCGCAGTCCGGGGTCCAGCGCGCCGTCGCCACGGCGACGCTGCGCGCGGTGGAGGAGCTGTCCGGCGACATCGCCCGCTTCGAGCTCGACCACCTCGAGGTCAGCCACCTCGGCTCCGACCGCATGGTGATCGTCGCCCTGACGATGCTCTCGGCCCGCGGCACCGAGCGGCTCACCGGGGCCGCCTCCGTGCGTGAGGACGTCCGGCAGGCCGTCATCCGCGCGACCCTCGACGCCCTCAACCGCCGGCTGGAGACCCTGCTCGCCTGACCCGGTCCGGGTACGGTTCGGCAGCATGATCTGCCTGCAGGGCGGCGGCGAGTTCTCGCCCGGCTGCCGCGCCATGGATCTCGACCTGGTGCATCGCGCCGGCGGTCGCGTCGTGGTCACGGCGCTGGCCGGTGAGCAGGGCCACGACTACGACACCGCGACCGCCAACGGGGTGCGCCACTTCCGCGCCGTCGGCGCCGGAGACGTCATCGGCGCGCCGGACGCCCGCGAGGACCGCGACGGCGCCCTCGACGCCGTGGCCGGCGCCCGCCTGCTGGTCCTGCCGGGTGGCTCGCCGTCGCGGCTGCTCCATGCGCTCCGGACGACCGGCATGGCCGACGCGGTGGGCCACCTGCTCGACGAGGGCGGCGTCGTCATGGGGGCGAGCGCGGGCGCGATGGTGCTGTGCCCCTGGACGGTCCTGCCCGACAAGCGGGCCGGCGGGGCCCTCGCGGTCGAGCCCGGGCTCGGGCTGGTCGCCAACGCGCTGGTCGTGCCGCACTGGAGCGGCGGCTCGAGCCGCGGTGACTGGATCCGCTCCGTCGAGGCCGCGGTGCCGGCCGCGACGACCGTGCTCGGCATCCCCGAGGAGTCGGGGGTGCTCGTCGAGGGCACGCTGCTCACGGCGGTCGGCACCGCCGCCACCCATCTGCTGCACGAAGGCCGGGACGTCGCGCCCGGGGAGACCTGGAGGCTGTCGTGAGGTCCGAGATCCGCCGTTCCGATGCGGACCTGCCGTCCTGGGGCGGGGTGCTGCCCGCGTGGCCCGGCACGGTGGAGGACGGCCTCCACCTGCGCCGCGCGGCGGGTGCGGGCACCGAGCCCGCGCTGTTCGTGCACGGCCTGGGCGGTGCTGCGACCAACTGGACCGACCTGATGGGGCTGCTCGCCGACACGGTCGACGGCGAGGCCCTCGACCTGCCCGGCTTCGGCCTGTCCGACCCGCCCCCGTCCGGCTCCTACCGCCTCACGACCCACATGCACGCCGTCGTACGACGGCTCGAGGCGCGGTCGGGACCGGTGCACCTGTTCGGCAACTCGCTCGGGGGAGCCGTCGCCACCCGGGTGGCCGCCCGCCGTCCCGACCTCGTCCGCAGCCTGACCCTCGTCTCGCCGGCCTTCCCCTCGCTCCGCCCGACCAGGGGCTCCGACCCCCGCCTGCCGCTGCTCCTCCTGCCCGGGCTGGGCCGCCTCGCCAGCCGGCAGCTCGCCCGCCGCAGCCCCGAGCAGCGGGCGATCGACGTGCTGCAGCTCTGCTACGGCAACGCCTCCCTCGTCCCCGCCGAGCGGATCGAGGAGGCGGTCGACGAGGTACGCCGGCGGGCCGGCCTGGTCCACGCGGAGGAGGCCTTCCTCGGCTCCCTGCGCGGCCTCGTCGGCTCCTCCGTGGCGTCGCGATCGAGCTCCCTCTGGCGGCAGGCCGGCCGGGTGCAGGCCCCCACGCTCGTCGTCTGGGGCACCCTGGACCGCCTCGTCGACGTGCGCCTCGCGCCGCGCGTGGCGGCGGCCTTCCGCGACAGCCGGCTGCTGGTGCTGCCGGGTGTCGGGCACGTCGCGCAGCTCGAGCAGCCCGAGGTTGTGGCCCGCGCCTTCCTGGGCATGCACGAGGAGCTCGCGGCGAGAACGGCTCCGGCTGCGGCGTCCTGAGCGTCCCCGCGACATACTGGTCCCGGCTCACCGACCGGGATCCCCGAGGAGGACAGCAGTGTCAGAGGACGGAACCGGCGCTCCCGGCTACTCGGCCGGCACCGGCAATCCGGTCGCCGAGCGGATGCAGGCGCTGCTGTCTCGCGCCGTCGAGGACCAGCTGTCCGAGCAGCGGACGGTCGCCAACGCGCTCGCCGAGGTCCGCGCCCAGGTCGCGGCCGTGGGCGAGGGCCTGCGCGGGGCAGCGTCCGGCGTCGCCGTCGAGCGCCTGCGCACCGACCTGTCCGCCGTTGCCACCGAGCTGCGCATGTCGACGAGCGGGCTGGGCGAGCGGTTCGACGTGCTCGCCCGCCGGCTCGACGACCAGTCCGCGGCCATCGAGGGAGCCGGGAGCGGCTCGTCGGAGCTCTCCGCACGCTTCCAGGCGGTGGCCGCTGACGTCGCCGCACAGGGCGCAGCGGTCCACCGGCTGACCGCCGCAGTCTCTGCTCTGGCGGCCTTCCCCGACGCGCTCGCGGCGCTGCAGCACGACGTCGCCGGGATGCAGACCGGCCTGGCCGGGCTGGACGAGGTCCGGGCTGCCGTTGCCGACCTGCAGACCGGACTGGCGCCGCTCGGCGACGTGCGGGCCGCCGTTGCCGACCTGCGCAACGGACTGGCGCCGCTCGCCGACGTCCGGGCCGCCGTCACCGAGCTCCAGGCGCGAGGGAGCGCAGCCGACGCGCTGGCGCCGGAGCTGCAGTCGCTCCGCGAGGTCGCCGGGTCGGTGCGGCCGGACATCGAGGCGCTCAGCGACCAGGTCGCCAAGCTCGCGTCGGCGTCCGACGTCGCCCGGATGCGCGACTCCGTCGTCCTCTCGCTGACCGAGCGCCTCGACGCGATCGCGACCCGACCTGCCGTCTCGCCCGACGAGCTGGGAGAGGCGCTGGCGCCGATCCAGAACCGGCTGACGCTGCTGGCTGCAGGCGGACCGGCCCTCGACAAGCTGCAGGCCCTCGAGGCACGCCTGCAGGGGCTCGACGACACCCTGGCCAAGCTCGGCGAGCAGATCACCGCGGCGCGCGATGCCGCCGGCGGCGTGCCGGCCGTGGCCGGCGACGTCCAGCGCCTGAGCGGGCAGGTCGCAGGACTGGCCGGCCTCAGCAGCGACCTCGCCGGCGTGCGCGAGCAGGTGACCGGCTTGGCCGCCGTCGCGGGCGACGTCGCCGGGTTGCGCGCCGAGGTCGAGCAGGTCGGGCAGCGGGTGACCGAGCTGGCCGTCCCGCCCAGCACCGAGCAGATCTCCGCTGCGGTCTCCGCGCGGCTGGCCGACCGCCTCGTCGACGAGCTCGCGCCCCGCGTCGCCGACGTGGTGCTCGAGCGGATCGGTCCCGTGGTCGCCAAGCAGGTCGGCGAGCGGGTCGCGGCGAGCGTGCTCGACGGCGTCGAGGCGAGCAGCGCGCAGGCCGAGACGAGGCTCCGCACCCACATCGACGAGGCGATCCTGACCCTCGCCGAGGCCCTGCTGCGCAAGCGCCGACCCAACCGGTCGTGGGCCCCCGAGCCCGCAGCCGACGAGGACGACGAGGAGGGCGAACCAGTCGCGGAGCTGGCCCCGGCCGCTGCGGCTGCCCCGCTCGCCGAGCCGGTCGTCGCCGCGGCGGAGCCCGACGACGGCGCCGCCCCGAGCGAGGCGGGAGATCAGAGCGAGGACGACCCCGAGGACCAGCCCGAGGGGGAAGCGGCCCGCGCCACGACGCGGCCGAAGCCGGCGGTGCGCAAGACCGCGCCGCCCGC
>JAODNA010000001.1 GCA_025465135.1 Frankiales bacterium
GGCAGCGCGGGGAGCACCGGCGGCGCGGTCGTCGGGGCGGGTGGCACGACGGGTGCGGGCGGGGCTGCGCTCCCGCCCGGTTCGTCGGGCCAGTCGGCGGCGGTCGCCGGCGACACCAAGCACTGCATCGGCGGACGGCAGTTCGATCCCGGCATCGACTACTTCGCACCGCCCTGTGTGCAGGGCGTGCCGGGCGCGGCGTTCGCCAACAACGGCGGGGCGACGTGGCAGGGCGTCAGCAAGGACAAGATCGAGATCGTGCAGTACGTCCCCGACTACGGCGCGGCCGTCAACACGATCCTCAAGGCCCAGGGGCTGTTCTACGACGCCAGCAACGCGACCGTCATCGATGCCGCCTTCGAGAAGTTCATCAACGCGAAGTACCAGCTCTACGGCCGCAAGGTCCACATGGACACCTTCCAGGGCAAGTGCCAGACGGTCCCCCCGGACCTGAAGTGCCTCATCCCCGAGATGGACGAGATCGTCCAGACCTACCACCCCTACGCGGTGCTGTTCTCCACCGCGTCGATCTGCTCCAAGTGCTTCGCGGAGCTGGCCCGCCTGAAGGTCGTCACGACCGGCGGCTCGGGCTTCTCCGACGAGTTCCAGAACGCCAACGCGCCCTACGTCTACGACCTGTCCATGAGCTCGACCCGCATGGCCAACCAGTTCGCCGAGTTCTGGTGCAAGCAGATGACGAGCAAGGGCAACTCCGGGCGAACAGCGATCTTCGCAGGCACCCAGAACGCCGCGCAGAACTTCCGGACCAAACCGCGCGAGCTCGGGGTCGTCTCCACCAACGACCCCGACAACATGGCGACGGTCAAGAACGTGCTCTACCCGGCGCTGAAGGCAGGCTGCGGCGACAGCACTGACGGCCACGAGTACTTCTACGCGCAGGACATCAGCACCGCGCAGCAGCAGTCGCAGGCCGGCGTCGCGGCGATGAACACCGCACAGAACCCGGCCACCAGCGTCGTCTGCTTCTGCGACCCGGTCGCGCCGCAGTTCTCCTACAGCGCGGGTGCCCAGAACAACTACTGGCCGGAGTCCGTCCTCGCGACGAACCAGTCGATGGACTTCGACTCCTCAGGGCAGACCTACGTCGACAAGGACGGCCAGAACACCTTGGCCTGCCCCACTCCATCGCAAGGCTGTCCGTTCGACAACGCCGTCGGGATCGGCTCCGCCGACGCGCAGGTGTCGCCGGACAAGATGGCCGGCGTCAAGATCTTCAAGATGTACGGCGGCGGCGCGGCCCTTCCGGTCCAGCCTCCGACGGCCGACATCTTCTGGGGCAACTTCAACCTGCTGGCAAGCCTGATCGAGAACACCGGTCCGTTCCTCACTCCGGCACGGATGCAGGCGGCCGCGCCGGCTCTCGGAGCCCGGGGTGGCGGGACCACCGGCTACGCCCTGCGGCAGTTCCTCAAGGGCAGCTACAGCTGGACCCTCGACACCCGCGTCATCTACTTCAACAAGCACCAGGCCAGCCCCTACAACGCCGCGCACGGCAAGTACATCCAGATCGAGGGCCGTCGCTTCAAGCAGGGCGAGTTCCCGACCGTCAAGGAGCCGCCCGCGCCACCGGCAGAGGGCCGGAGCTGAGCCGTGCCGATCGCAAGTCCCTACGCGCCGCCACCACCGGTGCGGCAGCCCACCGAGCCACGTGAGCCCGGCCGGCTCGCCGAGCTGGCCAACACCAATGCCGGCCGGCGGGTCACCGCCTTCTTCCGGAGCAGTGCCCGCGGCCCGGTCGCGATCCGCTCGGTTGCCTACGGCGGGGGCTTCCTGCTGTTCATGACCCGGGTCGTCGGGATGTCTGCGCCGGACACGGTCAACGGCCTCGCCCTGGGCTCGCTCTACGGGATCATCGGCGTTGCGCTCGTCCTGATCTACCGCACGACGCGCATCATCAACTTCGCGGCGGGGGCGCTCGGCGCCGTACCGGCCATCACCGCCCTGCTGATGGTGACCAACAAGGGCGTCAGCTACCTGGTCGCGCTGCCGATCGCCGCCGTCGGCGGCTTCGTCATCGGTGGCCTGACCGACCTGCTCGTCCTGCGCCGGTTCTCGAAGTCGCCGCGTCTCATCCTGACCGTCGTGACGATCGGCGTCGCCCAGAGCTTCGCCGCGCTGGGCTTCTTCATCCCGGTGTGGTTCGGGGCCAAGGCGACGCAGGTGCCGAAGGTGCCGACCCCGTGGGGAGACATCGCCTACCACAGCTCACGGGGCCAGCCGATCCTCACCGGCGACCAGATCTTCGCCTTCGCGGTGGTGCTCCTGCTGACGATCGGGCTGTCGGTCTTCCTCAAGAGGTCGCGGATGGGCATCGCCCTGCGGGCCTCGGCGGAGAACGCTGATCGCGCCTCGCTGCTCGGCATTCCCGTAGGGCGCGTGACCACGCTCGCGTGGGCCCTGGCCGGGTTGCTGTCCGGCCTCGCGATCTTCGCGCAAGCGCCGCTGATCGGTGTGCCCGGTGACGCGACGCTCGGCTTCGACGCGCTGCTCTACGGCCTGGCTGCGGCCGTCGTCGCGCGGATGGACCGCTTCGGCGTCGCCCTCGGCGCCGGCGCGGGAATCGGCCTCATCATCTTCGCGTCGGTGAGCCGTACAGGCAGCAACAACGTCGCCTCCGCGCTGATGCTCGCCATCATCCTGGTCGCCCTGCTCGCGCAGCGAGGTCACCTGTCCCGCGCCATGGACACCGGCGTCGCGACCTGGCAGTCGGTCAAGGCGTTCCGGCCCATCCCGAGCGAGCTGCGTGACGTGCCGGAGATCGTCACCGCGCGCTTCCTGCTCTACGGGCTGCTGCTTGTGGTCGCCGTCGGCACGCCGTTCGTCATCGGCGGCGTCAACATGTTCAAGTTCGAGACGCTGCCGCTGTTCGGGATCGTCGCGGTCTCCCTCGTGGTGCTGACCGGCTGGGCCGGCCAGATCAGCCTCGGGCAGTTCGGTCTCGTCGGCATGGGCGCCGCCGCGGCCGGCGGTCTGGTCGCCAACCACAACATCGACTTCTTCGTCGCGCTGGCGATCGGGATCGGCGCGGGGGCGATCACGGCGGTCATCGTCGGTCTGCCCGCCGTGCGCATCCAGGGGCTCTACCTCGCTGTCACGACGCTGGCCTTCGGCTATGCCGTGCAGAACTACATCCTCAACCCCAACTACTGGATCGGTCGGCACCTGCTGCCGCATGGTCAGGCCGCGAGCATCCTGCGCCCCGTCATCTACGGCCGCATCGACCTCGAGAACGAGCGCAACTTCTACTTCACGGGCCTGGTCTTCTTCCTGCTGTCCGTCGCGGCCGCGCTGGCCTTCCGGCGCAACCACAGCGGACGCGTCCTCATCGGCATGCGCGACAACCAGCGCGCGACGTCGTCGTACGCCATCAACCCGGTGCGGACCAAGCTCGCGGCGTTCGCCGTGTCCGGTGCGTTCGCCGGGCTCGCCGGGGTGCTGTTCGCCTACCAGCAGCACAACGTCGTCCCCGAGAGCTACAACGTGCTGAGCTCGATCCTGATCTTCCTCGCGGCGTGCATCGGCGGTCTCACGTCGGTGTGGGCCGGAGCGCTCGGCGTCATCTCGTTCCAGGCCTTCGTGTTCTTCATGCCGGCGGTCTACCAGCCGCTGCTGAAGAACCACCCGACGATCAGCTCGGTGATCCCGCTGCTGCTGACCGGTCCGCTGCTGATCCTGAACCTGTACTTCAACCCGGGCGGGCTCGCCGAGCAGGCGTTCGCCACCCGCGACAAGTACCTCCGGCGGATCGCCAAGAAGCGCGGCATCCACGTGCCGTCGCTCGTCGCGGACCGGCTGCTCGAGGAAGAGCAGCAGCGGTCGATCGTGCAGCACGCCGAGGAGGCGGTGGAGCAGGTCGAGGAGCCGGCTCCCTACACCTGCCCGGCGTGCGACGCACCGCTCACTCTGGCGGAGCTGACCACC
Organism: Frankiales bacterium; assembly: GCA_025465135.1. Lineage (GTDB taxonomy): Bacteria > Actinomycetota > Actinomycetes > Mycobacteriales > SCTD01 > RYN-124. The sequence goes on from JAODNA010000001.1 coordinate 3,943, forward strand.
CACGAGCACCTGCTCGTGCGCACGCCGGAGGGCGCGCGATGAAGCTGCTGCGACGCACGGCCACCCCGTCCCGCGACGACGTGGCCTACGACGGCCCGCTCCTGGCCTGCACCGGTGTGGACGTCTCCTACGACAAGGTGCAGATCCTGTTCGGCGTCGACCTCGAGCTGCAGGAGGGTGAGATCATCGCCCTGCTCGGCACCAACGGCGCCGGGAAGTCCACCCTCCTCAAGGCCATCTCGGGTCTGGTCGACCCGCACGGCGGTCAGATCCTGTTCGGCGGCGCCGACATCACCCACGCCGATGCGGTCACGACGGCGAAGATGGGGATCGTCCAGGTCCCCGGGGGCAAGGCCGTCTTCCCCACCTTGACGGTCGCCGAGCACTTCAAGGCCGGCTGCTGGCTGTTCGCGGCCGAGGACCCGGCCGATGTGTCCGCGCGCACGGAGCGCGTGCTCGACATGTTCCCGCGGCTGCGCGAGCGCTGGGACCAGATGGCCGGCAACCTGTCCGGCGGTGAGCAGCAGCAGCTCGCGCTCAGCATGGCTTTCGTCGCGAAGCCGCGACTGCTGATCATCGACGAGCTCTCGCTCGGGCTCGCACCGGCGATCGTCGGACAGCTGCTCGACATCGTGCGTGAGATCCACGCCGAGGGAGCGACGATCATCCTGGTCGAGCAGTCGGTCAACGTCGCTCTGACGATCGCCACCCGGGCGTACTTCATGGAGAAGGGCGAGGTCCGCTTCTCCGGCCCGACCGAGGAGCTGCTCGGTCGTGACGACATCCTGCGGTCGGTGTTCCTCCAGGGCGCCAACGACGGCATGTCCTCGTCGCCGGCCACGACCGCGGAGGGGGAGGGGTCCACGGAGATCGGCGGCCCGGTCCTCGAGGTGTCGCACCTCACGCGCAGGTTCGGTGGCATCACCGCCGTACGCGATGTCGGCTTCACGCTGCACCAGGGCCAGATCCTCGGCCTGATCGGTCCCAACGGCGCCGGCAAGACGACGATCTTCGACCTCATCTCGGGACACCTGCCCAACGACGGCGGCCGGATCGTGCTCAACGGCATCGACGTGACGGACTGGTCGGCCGACCGGCGCGCCGACATGGGCCTCGGCCGGTCCTTCCAGGACGCGCGGATCTTCCCGTCGCTGACGGTGGCCGAGAACATCGCGATGGGGCTCGAGCGCCACATCGACGTACGCGACCACGTTTCCGCGCTGTTCGCGACGCCCGCCATGCGGGAGTCGGAGGCCGACGTCGCCTACACGGTCGAGGACCTGATCGAGCTGATGGCGCTGCAGGCCTACCGCGACAAGTTCGTCTCCGAGCTGTCGACCGGCTCGCGTCGCATCGTCGACCTGGCGATGTCGATCGCGCACGACCCGACCGTGCTGCTGCTCGACGAGCCGTCGAGCGGAATCGCCCAGCGCGAGACCGAGGCGCTCGGACCGCTGCTGCAGAGGATCCGGCAGGAGACCGGCTGCGCGATGCTCGTCATCGAGCACGACATGCCGCTCATCACGTCGCTCTCCGACGAGATCGTCGCGCTCGACCTCGGCTCGGTGATCCTGCAGGGGACGCCGGACGTCGTCATGAACGACCCGCGGGTCGTCACCTCGTACCTCGGCGGTGACCTGGCCAGCATCGAGCGGTCAGGCTCGGTCAAGCCGCCCAACCAGCGCGTGTCCGCCGCCACGGCGCGACCGCGCAAGCTCACTGCCCGCACGAAGAGGGAGTCCTGATGAAGGTGGCGCGCACAACGGTCGGCACGGTCGGTTTGGTGCCGGTGCTGCTCCTCGCCCTCGCCGGCACCGCCTGGGCCGACGCGCCCACGAAGACGGGTTGGTGGAACGCCGCCTCCGCCAACGGCGTCGCGCTGCCGATGCCGACGACCTCCGCCGACGACCTGCACGTCGGGCAGGGCGCCAACGGGCCGACGGCGTACGCCGCCGTGGCCTACGACCTCACCGGCCAGGTGGTCTCCGCCGCCACCTTGGAGCTGAAGGTGGTGGCCAACAGCGCCGTCGGAACCATCGACGTCGTGGCGTGCCCCACGAAGGACTCGGCGTGGAAGGCCGGCGGCGACCAGACGTATGACGCGCGGCCGCAGTACGACTGCGCGAAGGGCATCCAGGGGGTTGCTGCTGCGGACGGCACGAAGATCACCTTCCTGCTCGACACCGCGCAGCAGCTCCTCGGCGGCTACAGCCTCGCCATCGTGCCGAGTGCGGACGCCAAGCCGTTCACCGTCGACTTCGCCAAGCCCGACCCGACGTCCCTGACGCCCGAGGTCGACACGACGGCCGTCGAGCCGGGACCGGCCGCCGCTCCGCCGCCCCCGCCGGCCACGGGTGTGTCGGGCGCGGCGCCGCTGACCGCAGGAACCGCCCCGCTCGCCCCGACGGCCCCCCTCGCGGTGGCACAGGCGCCGGTCGTGG
>JAODNA010000009.1 GCA_025465135.1 Frankiales bacterium
TGCGCCACGACCTCGTCGCCGGGCTTCCACTTGTTCACCCCGGGGCCCACCCGCAGCACGACGCCGGACAGGTCCGACCCGACCACGTGGTAGGGAAGGTCGTGCCGGCGGGACAGGTCGTTGAGCCGGCCGGAGCGCTCGAGGAAGCTGAAGGTCGAGACCGGCTCGAAGATCGAGGTCCAGACCGTGTTGAAGTTGATGGCGCTGGCCATGACGGCGACGATCGCCTCTCCCGGCCCGAGCTCGGGTGTCGCGACCTCGTCGACGTGCAGGCTCTGGCGCGGGTCCTTGTCGCGCGTGGCCAGGCCTTCGAACATCGCCTGCTCGTCCTTGCGGACGACGACGCCCCGGTAGGACTCGGGCACCGGGATGCCGGCCACCGCGGCGGTGTCACCTGTCTGGATCGCGTCGAGGATCTCCTTCATTCCTCGGATGCTACCGACGGGTAAACCGCGCACTCACCGGTGGTGCGGCACGACCCCGAGCTGCGCGAGCTGGGCCGGCGTCGCCTTGCCGTTCTGGCGGCAGACGATCCGCATGATGCTCGACCAGCTGTCGACGACATGGGCCTTGGCGAGCCAGGACATGTCGATCTGCGCGGTCGTCGGCTCCTTCGCGCCCTGGTCGAGCTTCAGGATGTCGATGCCCGAGTGGTAGTCGATGCTCCACACGTAGTCGCTACCCGGCATCCAGTAGGCCTGCGACGTCGAGCCGCGGACCGGCTGGAAGTAGCCGACCTGGCGGATCTTGCCCGTGCGCGGGTCCACCTTGAGGAACCGGGTGCCGTGCTCGTACCACGCTGCCGCGACCAGGATCGAGCCGTCGGCGGCGTCCTTCTGCGTGAACCAGTGGCCCGAGCAGCCGATCTCGCTCACGGCGGCGTCGCCGTTGGTGTAGTTGCCGGAGACCGGCCGCAGCGTCTCGATCTGCTCCATGCGCACGCCGCGGTCGAAGCCGACCATCCGCCAGGTCGAGAAGGCGCCCGAGTCAGTGCAGTCGGGGTTCTCGTTCGTCTCGCCCTCGCCCAGCAGCAGCTCGCCGTCACGCAGCGGGCCGCCGAGGCTCTTGTCCTTGCGCGGGACGTAGCGGTCGGCACGCGGCCGGATGTTGTTGTGCTGGTACTGCGTGTTCTTGGTGATCGAGCCCCGCGTCAGCACGGTCAGGTGCAACGGGTCGGGGGTCTCCTTGAACACGACCAGCGGGTCGGTGTCGGAGGTCCAGATGCCCGCGGCGTCCTGGTGGACGTTGTGACCGCCGCCCGCACCGGTCAGCTCGCCCCAGGACTGCGCGGACGGAAGCTCCTTCGGGTTGGCGCGGTCGGTGATGTCGTAGGTCTGTCCCTCGGAGCCGAACAGGTAGTTGCAGTGCGGGTCGGCGCACTCCACCGTGTGCGCCGCGTGCAGGACCATCGAGCCCTTGAGCAGCGGGGTGTTGGGGTTCGAGACGTCGAGCACGTGCAGGTAGAACAGCCCGTCGAACTCCGTCATGATCGCCGTGTTGCCGTCCTGGGAGACGGCGATGTCCTCGTTCTCCCAGTTGTACATGGGCAGGTGACCGAGGAGCCCCGGGTGCGCGGGGTCCGTGGCGTCGAAGATGGACAGGCCGGCCGCCCCGCTGACGAAGGCTCGGACCTGCTTGCCGACCGTCACGGTCCGCATGGAGACGCCGACGCCGTCGATGGGGATCGTGCCCACCTGCGTGACGTTGGGGGAGGTGATCGCGTAGTTGGGAACGGGTACGACGGGGACCGACACCGGGTCAGCCGAGGCGATGCCGGCGGCGAGAACGAGCGCGGCGGCAGCGGAGAGGGCGATCAGGGGACGGCGCACGCGGGAGCTCCTTGGCAGCTGGTCGTAGTGGTTTCGCCGTACGACGCCGGGATCCTGCCTGTCAGGCGTGGTGCGTCACGCCGAGCTGCGCAAGCTGAGCGGGGGTCGCCTTGCCGTTCTGCCGGCAGACGAGCCGCATGATGTTGGACCAGCTGTCGACCACGTGCGCCTTGGCCAGCCAGGAGGCGTCGACCTGGGCTGTCGTCGGAGCCGCAGCGCTCTGGTCGAACTTCAGGATGTCGATCCCGGAGTGGTAGTCGATGCTCCACACGTAGTCGGTGCCCGGGATCCAGTAGGCCTGCGACGTGGACCCGCGCAGCGGCTGGAAGAAGCCGACCTGGCGGATCTTGCCGGTCCGCGGGTCGACCTTCAGGAAGCGGGTCCCGTGCTCGTACCACGCGGCGGCGACCAGGATCGACCCGTCCTTCGCGTCCTTCTGGGTGAACCAGTGGCCTGAGCAGCCGAGCCCGTTCACGGCCGGGTCACCGTTGCTGTAGGTGCCGGACACCGGCCGCAGGACGTCGACCTGCTTCATCGGAACGCCGCGGTCGAAGCCGACCATGCTCCAGGTCGAGAACGCCCCGCTGCTGCCGCTGCACGTGGCCTTGAAGTTCGTCTCGCCCTCGCCGAGCAGGAGCTCGCCGTCCCGCAGCGGTCCGCCGAGGCTCTTGTCGCTGCGGGGCGTGTAGCGGTCGGCCCGCGGCCGGATGTTGTTGTGCTGGTAGGCGGTGTTCTTGGTGACCTTGCCCGTCGTGAGCACCTTCAGGTGCAGCGGGTCGGGGTTCTCCTTGAACACGACCAGGGGGCTGGTGTCGGACGTCCACACGCCGGCCGCGTCCTGGTGGACGTTGTGGCCGTTCTTGGCGCCCGTCAGCGTGCCCCAGGACTGAGCGTCGGGCAGCTGCTTGGGGTTGGCGCGGTCGGTGATGTCGAAGGTCTCGCCTTCCGCGCCGAACAGGTAGTTGCAGTGCACGTCGGCGCACTCGACCGTGTGGGCCGCGGACAGCGGGATCGTGCCCTTCAGGATCGGCGTGTTCGGGTTGGAGACGTCGATGACATGCAGGTAGAACGTCGCCTCGAACTCGGTGAGGATCGCGGTGCTGCCGTCCTTGGAGACCGCGATGTCCTCGTTCTCCCAGTTGTAGATCGGCAGGTGGCCCAGCAGTGCGGGCTTGGCCGGGTCGGTCGCGTCGTAGATCGAGAGCCCCGCGGCGCCGCTGACGAAGGCGCGCACCTGCTTGCCGACCTTGACGGTCCGCATCGAGACTCCGACGCCCTCGATCGGGATCTGCCCGACATGCGTCACGTTTGCTGACTGGATCCCGGGAGTCGGGGCCGGCACGACGGGGACAGAAACCGGGTCGGCCGAGGCGATCCCCGCGGCCAGCACCAGCGCTGCAGCGGCGGACAGGGCGATGATCGGGCGGCGCATGCGGGCTCCTCGGGAGGCGGGTTCGCCGCACTCTTCGCCGCGGGAGCGGCGCTTCCTGCCGCCTAGTGTCCGATTCCCGCGGGTGCCGGCTCGACCAGCTCGACGAGGACGCCACCGGCGCTCTTCGGGTGGACGAAGTTGACCCGTGACCCGGCGGTCCCCTTGCGCGGCTCGTCGTACAGGAGCTTCATGCCCTGGGACCGCAGGTGCTCGCTGACCTCGTCGATCGAGTCGACCCGGTAGGCCATCTGCTGGATCCCGGGGCCGCTCTTGTCGAGGAACCTGCCGATCGTGGACTCGGGGCTGAGCGGCGCCAGCAGCTGCAGGAAGGAGCCCGAGTCGCCGACGGCCATCATGGCCTCGCGGACGCCCTGCTCCTCGTTGACCTCCTGGTGGACGCAGGTCATGCCGTACGCCGAGGTGTAGTGCTCGATCGCCGCGTCGAGGTCGGGGACGGCGATGCCTACGTGGTCGATGGCGGTGATGCGCAAGGGGTCCTCCGGGGAGTGATCGCGACCCGTTTACTGTTGCACCGAACGCCGAACACCGACCGTGGAGGCTCCCGTGGCCCGCTCTGAGAACCCGTCCGTCATCGTCGCCGGCGCCCGCACGCCGATCGGCAAGCTCTCCGGGGCGCTCAAGGACTTCACGGCCATGGACCTCGGCGGCATCGCCATCAAGGCCGCCCTCGAGCGCTCCGGCGTCTCGGGCGACCAGGTCGACTACGTGATCATGGGTCACGTCCTGCAGGCCGGACAGGGCCAGATCACGGCCCGCCAGGCCGCCGTCAAGGGCGGCATCCCCATGAACGTCCCCGCCCTGACCATCAACAAGGTCTGCCTGTCCGGCCTCGACGCGATCGCGCTCGCCGACCAGCTCATCCGGGCCGGCGAGTTCGAGGTCGTCGTCGCCGGCGGCATGGAGTCGATGACCAACGCGCCGTACCTGCTCCCGAAGGCCCGCCAGGGCTACCGCTACGGCAACGCCGAGATCCTCGACGCGACCTTCCACGACGGGCTGTTCGACGCGTTCGACCACGTGCCCATGGGCGAGGCCACCGAGTCGGTGCAGAGCCGCTACGACATGACGCGCGAGCAGCAGGACGAGTTCGCCGCCCGCAGTCACGAGCTCGCCGCCGCGGCCATCAAGGACGGCCGCTTCGCCGACGAGATCGTGCCGGTCGAGATCCCGCAGCGGAAGGGCGACCCTGTCGTCGTCAGCGAGGACGAAGGCGTCCGCCCCGGGACGACGGCGGAGACGCTCGGCAAGCTCAAGGCCGCGTTCGTGAAGGACGGCACGCTGACGGCCGGCAACGCGTCGCAGATCTCCGATGGGGCGACCGCCGTCGTCGTGATGAGCAAGAGCAAGGCGGAGTCGCTCGGCCTCACGTGGCTGGCGGAGATCGGTGCCCACGGTGTCGTCGCCGGGCCCGACAACTCGCTGCAGGAGCAGCCGGCCGAGGCTGCCAAGGCCGCCCTCGCCAAGGAGGGACTCACGGTCGACGACGTCGACCTGTTCGAGCTCAACGAGGCCTTCGCCGCTGTCGGCATCGCCTCGACGAAGGCGCTGGGTGTCGATCCCGGGAAGATCAACCCCAACGGCGGGGCCATCGCGCTCGGGCACCCGATCGGTGCCAGCGGCGCGCGCATCGCGCTGCACCTCGCGCACGAGCTCAAGCGCCGCGGCGGTGGCACGGGCGTCGCCGCGCTGTGCGGCGGCGGGGGTCAGGGCGATGCCCTGGTCCTGCACGTTCCCGCGTGACGGCCGGGCTCAGATCCCGTCGTACGGCGGACGTCCCTGCGCTCGTCGATCAGGCAACCGAGGGCAATGCGCGTGCCGTCGCGCGGCTGATCAGCCTCGTCGAGGACGGCTCGCCCGCGCTGCGTGAGGTCATGTCGCTGCTTGCCCCCCGGGCCGGCCATGCCCGCGTCATCGGGCTGACGGGCTCGCCGGGCGTGGGCAAGTCGACGTCGACCAGCGCGCTGGTCGCGGCCTACCGCCGGCGCGGGCTGCGGGTCGGGGTGCTGGCTGTCGATCCGTCCTCGCCGTTCTCCGGCGGTGCGCTGCTCGGGGATCGGGTGCGGATGCAGGACCACGCGACGGACGAGGGCGTCTTCATCCGGTCCATGGCCTCGCGCGGCCACCTGGGTGGGCTGTCCTGGGCGACGCCGCAGGCGCTGCGGGTGCTGTCGGCCGCGGGCTGTGACGTCGTCCTGATCGAGACCGTGGGTGTCGGGCAGGCCGAGGTCGAGGTGGCTTCCCTCGCTGACACGACCATCGTGCTGCTGGCGCCGGGGATGGGCGACGGCATCCAGGCGGCCAAGGCGGGCATCCTCGAGGTCGCCGACATCTTCGTCGTCAACAAGGCCGACCGCGAGGGGGCCGACCAGGTGGTCCGGGACCTGCGCTACATGCAGTCCCTCGGGACGCAGTCGCCGTCACAGGCCAAGGTGGACGGCAAGTGGGTGGCGCCGATCTTGAAGACGATCGCTGCCAAGGGCGAGGGCGCCGACGACGTGGTCGAGGCCATCGAGCGGCACGGCGAGTGGCTGGCAGCCACCGGCGAGCTGGCCGCCCGCCGGACCCGTCGCGCTGCCGACGAGGTGGAGGCGATCGCCCTGACGGTCCTGCGGGAGCGCATCGGCGACCTGCGCGGTGGCGACGCGCTCGGACTGCTCGCGCGGCGGGTGGTGGACGGCGAGCTCGACCCCTACTCGGCTGCGGACGAGCTCGTCGCGGCCGTCACGGGCTGATCTGCCCGGCGGAGGCCTCCACCTCGAGGAGCGACTCGGACTCGCGTTCCTTCTCGAAGGCCACGCGACCGCCGCGGACGCCGAACAGGCGCTTCGTCCAGACCAGGTAGGCGATCGCTGCGACGTTGACGACCAGCGCGCCGAGGCGCAGGACGGTGACCTTCTTCGTCAGCTCGTGGATCTCGAGCGGCAGGAAGACCGAGGTGCCGATCGCGGCGACGTACTCGCCCCACCGCTTCAGCAGCCACAGACCGACGCCCTCGAGCAGCTGCAGCGCGGCATAGGCGAACAGGGCGGTGGCGAGCAGCGTCAAGGTGTGGGGCCGGGACTCGAGGACCTTCTGGATCCGCGCGACGAATGCGCTGTCGGTCAGGTTGATGTGCAGCGCCCTCTCCAACGGCTTCGCTGCCGGCAGGGCGCGCTGGAACGTCTCCCGCAGGTTGTGCTGGGAGCCGCGGAAGCGCAGCACGCCGTATCCGAGAGCGAGCAGCACGATCGCGCGGATCAGCCGCTCCGCGGCGAGCAGCCGCAGGATCGTGGCGTCGCGAAGCGCACGCCCGCGCAGCACGATCGGGGCCTCGTCGGCGGGGCCACTGCCGGCCGGTGGGCCGAGGGCGAAGTCGCCGCAACGTAGGCAGCGCCAGGCCTCGCCGGCGGGCGTGTCGGCGTGTAGCCGCTCCCGGAGCTCAGGCTCGTCGGGCGCATAGGTCGCATGCCCCTTGCGTCCGCATGCGCGCAGGCTCCAGTCCATGGGGCCAGCCTGCCGCAAGCGGTGCGGATCCGCCGGATGCGCCGTAGAGTCGGTGTGACGGCCCTCACACCCGTCGCTGGGAGCCTCCGCCATGCCCACGCGGACCGACCTCGCGCATCGACGCCGGTCGCTGTCGCGCGCGTGGGAAGCGCTGGTCGCGCGATCGACGCCGGCCGACGAGGCGCTGGCAGCCGTGGAGCCGGCGGTGGCGGAGTCCTGGGTCCGGTCCTCCGCGTGGGTCGATCCCGACTGCACCGGAGCTCCCGTCGACGACCCGGCCGACGTGGTCGGTGCCTGGGCCGACGGTGCCGCCGCGACGGGGCTCGCCGCTGCCGAGGACGAGGTGCGGCAGGTCGTGGCCGACGGTGACCTGATCGCAGCCGTGACCGATGCCGCCGGCCGGATCGTCTGGACCCTCGGCAGCCCGGTCATGCAGCGGGCCGCCGAGCGCGTCAACTTCGTCCCCGGGGGCCGCTGGGACGAGGCCTCGGTGGGCACCAACGCGTTGGCCCTTGCGCTCCGTAGCGGGCGTCCCTCGACCGTCTACAGCGCCGAGCACTACAGCCGCGCGGTGCACGGCTGGGTCTGCTACTCGGTGCCGCTGACCGACCCGGTGACCGGGGACGTCATGGGGGTGCTCGACCTCAGCACGACGTGGGACCGGGCGCACCCGCTGGTGATGTCGGCAGCGCGGTCGCTCGGGAAGGCGGTCACCGCCCAGATGCCCGCCGCAGTCGCGCCCGACCTCGCCGTCCGGATCCTCGGGGCGGGGGAGGCCCGGCTCGCCGGGGCCTCCGTGGCGCTCTCGCCGCGGCAGGCGGAGATCCTCGCGCTCCTGACGTTCTACCCGGAAGGCCTCACGCTCGAGCAACTGCACGACCGGTTGTACGGCGACTCGCCGGTGACGGCGTCCACCTTGAAGGCTGAGGTGTCCCACCTGCGCACCCTGCTGGGCGGCGCGATCGGCTCACGTCCGTATCGGCTGACGGCTCCGGTGACGACCGACGCGCACCGGGTCCTGCGGGCCCTCGATCGGGGCGACCTGTCGGCAGCTGTCGCGGCCTACGGCGGCCCGATGCTCCCCGCGTCCGAGTCACCCGGTGTAGCGGAGTGGCGCGAGTACGTCGATGTCGCCCTCCGCAACGCCGTGCTGGCCTCGCGCGATGCCGCCAGCGTCCTCGGCTTCGCCGACCGGCACCCCTACGACGAGCAGGTGCAGCAGCACCTCGTCGCCGTGCTACCGGCAGCGGACCCGCGGCTCCCGCGGGCACGGGCGCGGCTGTCGCGGTCAGCGGTCTGACCAACCGGACGCCAACCTCGCGCTCCTAGCGTCGCGACCGGAGCCCCGGCCCCCTTGCCGGGACGCATTCGGAGGTTGGTCATGAAGTACGCGCAACCCGGAACGCCCGGCGCACTCGTCGAGTTCGACGCCCGCTACGACAACTTCATCGGCGGGAAGTGGGTGCCCCCGGTCAAGGGGCAGTACTTCAGCAACATCACGCCCGTCACGGGCAAGGCCTTTTGCGAGGTGGCTCGCTCGACCGCCGAGGACGTCGAGCTCGCGCTCGACGCGGCCCATGCCGCCAAGGACGCCTGGGGGCGCACCAGCGTCACCGAGCGCAGCAACATCCTGAACAAGATCGCGGACCGCGTCGAGGCAAACCTCGAGCAGCTCGCCGTCGCGGAGTGCTGGGAGAACGGCAAGCCCGTGCGCGAGTGCCTGGCTGCTGATCTGCCGCTCGTCGTCGACCACTGGCGCTACTTCGCCTCGGCCATCCGTGCCCAGGAGGGCTCGGCCGGCCAGATCGACGACGACACCGTCGCCTACCACTTCCACGAGCCCCTGGGTGTCGTCGCGCAGATCATCCCGTGGAACTTCCCGCTGCTCATGGCGACCTGGAAGCTCGCCCCGGCCCTCGCCGCGGGCAACTGCGTCGTGCTCAAGCCGGCAGAGCAGACGCCGACGACCATCCTGCTGTTCGCACAGCTGATCTCGGACCTCTTGCCCGAGGGCGTCCTCAACATCGTCAACGGCTTCGGAGTCGAGGCGGGCAAGCCGCTCGCCTCGAGCGATCGGGTCGCGAAGGTCGCCTTCACCGGTGAGACCACCACGGGGCGGCTGATCATGCAGTACGCCTCGGAGAACCTGAACCCGGTCACGCTGGAGCTCGGTGGCAAGAGCCCCAACGTCTTCTTCGCCGACGTCATGGACCATGACGACGCGTTCCTCGACAAGGCCATCGAGGGCTTCGTGCTCTTCGCCCTCAACCAGGGCGAGGTCTGCACCTGCCCGTCGCGCGCGCTCATCCAGGAGTCGATCTACGACGCTTTCATGGAAAAGGCGCTCGCCCGGGTGAAGGCGATCGTGCAGGGTGACCCGCTCGACACGGACACCATGCTCGGCGCGCAGGCGAGCAACGACCAGCTCGAGAAGGTGCTCAGCTACCTCGACATCGGCAGGCAGGAGGGCGCGAAGGTCCTCACCGGCGGCAGCCGGGCGACGGTCGAAGGTCTCGAGGGCGGCTACTTCGTGCAGCCGACGGTCTTCGAGGGCACCAACGACATGCGCATCTTCCAGGAGGAGATCTTCGGACCGGTCGTCTCGGTCACGAAGTTCACCGACTTCGATGACGCGATGCGTATCGCCAACGACACGCTCTACGGCCTCGGCGCCGGCGTGTGGAGCCGTGACGGGAGCGTCGCCTACCGCGCCGGCCGGGCGATCCAGGCCGGTCGGGTCTGGACCAACTGCTACCACGCCTACCCGGCCGGGGCGGCGTTCGGCGGCTACAAGGCCTCGGGCATCGGCCGCGAGAACCACAAGATGATGCTCGACCACTATCAGCAGACCAAGAACCTGCTGGTGAGCTACAACCCCAACAAGCTCGGCTTCTTCTAAACCGGCCAGCACGGCGGCGTCCCGACGAGGGGCGCCGTCGTGCGCCCTAAGGGACTCATGGCTCTCGAGCGCGTAACCGCCACCCCGGCCGCCGTCGACCTGATCGAGCGACTGGAGGCGCAGCACGGACCGCTGCTGTTCCACCAGTCCGGCGGCTGCTGCGACGGGAGCTCACCGATGTGCTTCCCGCGCTCGGAGTTCCGCATCGGCAGTCGCGACGTCTACCTGGGCCAGGTGGCCCGGCAGCCGTTCTACATGAGCGGCCCCCAGTTCGAGTACTGGCGGCACACCCACCTCACCGTCGACGTCGTACCGGGCAGAGGAAGCGGCTTCTCCGTCGAGGCTCCCGAGGGCGTGCGCTTCCTCATCAGATCCCGCTTGTTCGCGGACGACGAGGACGAGCGGGCCCGCACCGAGCCCGTGCTGCTCGGTCCACAGCACGTGTGACGGCGGTAACCTTCGACCGTGACCCCTGACGACATCGCGGCCGGGCGAGAGCGCTGGCAGGCGCGCTACGACGCGGCCAGGAAGCGCGACGCCGACTTCACGACGCTCTCCGGCGACGAGGTGGCGCCCGTCTACGGGCCGAAGGACGGGGCGTCGTACGACGGCTTCGAGCGCATCGGCTGGCCCGGCGAGTTCCCCTTCACCCGCGGGCTCTACCCGACCGGCTACCGCGGCCGGCCGTGGACGATCCGGCAGTTCGCGGGGTTCGGCAACGCGAAGCAGACCAACGAGCGCTACAAGATGATCCTGGCCGAGGGCGGCGGCGGTCTCTCCGTGGCCTTCGACATGCCGACGCTGATGGGCCGCGACTCGGACGAGCCTCGCTCGCTCGGTGAGGTCGGCCACTGCGGCGTTGCCATCGACTCCGCCGCCGACATGGACATCCTGTTCTCCGACATCCCCCTCGGCGACGTCACCACGTCGATGACGATCAGCGGCCCGGCAGTGCCGGTCTTCTGCATGTACGTCGTCGCGGCCGAGCGGCAGGGGGTCGACCCTGGTCTGCTCAACGGCACGCTGCAGACCGACATCTTCAAGGAGTACATCGCGCAGAAGGAGTGGCTCTTCCCGCCCGAGCCGCACCTTCGTCTGATCGGCGACCTGATCGAGCACTGCGCCGCGAAGATCCCGGCGTACAAGCCGATCTCGGTCTCCGGCTACCACATCCGCGAGGCCGGGTCGACCGCCGCGCAGGAGCTCGCGTTCACCCTCGCGGACGGCTTCGCCTATGTCGAGCTCGGCCTCTCACGCGGCCTCGACGTCGATGTGTTCGCCCCCGGCCTGTCGTTCTTCTTCGACGCGCACATCGACTTCTTCGAGGAGATCGCCAAGTTCCGTGCCGCCCGCCGCATCTGGGCCCGCTGGCTGCGCGACGTCTACGGCGCGAAGACCGACAAGGCACAGTGGCTGCGCTTCCACACGCAGACCGCGGGCGTGTCCCTCACCGCACAGCAGCCCGACAACAACATCGTGCGCACGGCCGTCGAGGCGCTCGCCGCGGTGCTCGGCGGCACCAACTCGCTGCACACCAACGCGCTCGACGAGGTGCTCGCGCTGCCGTCGGAGAAGGCCGCGCAGATCGCGATCCGCACGCAGCAGGTCATCGCGGAGGAGACCGGCGTCGGCAACGTCGCCGACCCGCTCGGCGGCAGCTGGTACGTCGAGCAGCTGACGGACGAGATCGACCGTCAGGCCGAAGAGATCTTCGCCAAGATCAAGGCGATGGGCAGCGACGGCTCGATCACCAGCGGCATCCTGCGCGGGATCGAGGACGGCTGGTTCATGGGGGAGATCGCGGAGGCGGCCTTCCAGTACCAGACCGCGCTGGAGAAGGGCGACAAGAAGGTCGTCGGGGTCAACGTCTTCGAGGGTGGTGTCGACGCGCCCCTCGAGATCCTGCGCGTGTCGCACGAGGTCGAGCGGGAGCAGGTCCGCGAGCTCTCGGGCCGCAGGGCGAACCGCGACGAGGCCCTCGTGCAGGCGCGTCTCGCCGACCTGGTCGACGTCGCCAAGGGCGACGGCAACACCATCCCGCCGATGCTCGACGCGATCCGCGCAGAGGCCACCCTCGGAGAGGTCTGCGGCGTCCTGCGCGACCTGTGGGGCAGCTACACCGAGCCGCCGCGCTTCTAGCTCGCCGGCCGAGCCGCGGCCCGCGCGGTGAGCAGCAGCGCGCGCCCGGGCAGCACGAGGCCCTCGTCCGTGCGGTGCGGCTCGGCCAGCTCGGCCGCGGTCTGCCGCACCTTCTCCACCTGCTCCGTGCTCGCCGACCCGAGTGCAACGGCGAGCGGTCCGGCGAGGGCCGAGACCGTGGCGAAGTGCTCGTCGGTCGACACGAACCGGGCCGTGGTCGCGACGGACCGAACCTCGACCTGCTCGAAGCCGGCCGTCTCCGCGATCGACTGCAGCCGGTCCGGGTCGGCGAGCGAGAACAGCCCGCCCGGGCCGGTCGGCGGCCCACCGACCACCACGCCGTGCACCATGGCCGCCATGCCGATGCTGCTGAGCCAGGGGTTGTGCTCCGGGCCGGCCCAGACAGCCACGGCGAGCCGCCCCCCGTCGCGCAGGACCCGGCAGCACTCGCGCAGCGCCTGCACCGGCTCGGGGACGAACATCAAGCCCATCCGGAAGACCACGGCGTCGAACTCCGCGTCGGCACGACCGATGGCTGCTGCATCGATCTCGGCGGCGCCGAGGTTGTCCACTCCGTCGGCGGCGCGGGCCAGCAGCGCGACCATCCCCGGAGCGATGTCGCTCGCGAGCACCCGGCCACCGGGGGCAACGCGGCCTGCGAGGTCGACGGCGAAGTCGCCGGTCCCGGCGCCGAGCTCCAGGACGTCCTGCCCGGGCTCGAGGGCAAGGGCATCGAGCACGGCAGTGGTGACCGCGCTCGTCGTGCTCTCGGCCTGGGCACGGTGGGCATCCCACGCGGGGGCGACGGCACTCCAGTCGAAGGTCGTGACAGTCATCGCTAATTCCAATACAGTTGAGGCGTAATGAATACTGTGAAGGTGTATCGGAATTGACGACCGACGTCAAGCGCGGCTATGACGGCTCCGGCCGACAGGCGCGCGCTCAGGAGACCCGGCGGGCGGTGCTGCGGGCCGCGCACGAGCTGTTCGTCGCCCGGGGTTACGGCCGGACGACCATCGCCGACGTCGCCCGAGCGGCGGACGTCTCGGTCGAGACGGTCTACGGAGCCTTCCGGAACAAGGCGACCCTGCTGCACCGGGTCTGGGACGTCACGATCGGGGGGGATGACGCCGACGTCGTCTACCACGAGCGTCCGGAGATCCGGGCCATGCGGGACGAGCCCGACCTGGCCCGCCGGCTCGCGATGCAGGCGCGGGTGTTCACCGGCACGGCGAGGCGGGTCGTGCCGTTCCTGCTCGCGCTGCAGGGTGCGGCGGCGAGCGAGCCCACCGCCGCGATGCTCCTCGAGGAGATCGGCGGCCAGCGGCTGCGGGGAATCGGCGTGATGGCCGCGGAGGCTGCGAAGACGGGGCAGCTCGCTGTCTCTGAGGACGAGTGCCGCGATGTCATCTGGGCCTTCACCGACGGCATGCTCTGGCACCGCTTGGTTCAGCAGCGAGGGTGGACCGACGAGGCATTCGCGGTCTGGCTCGAGCAGATGTGGGTGGCTGTCCTGGTCCGCCCCTGAGCCGCGCGCTGCCATGCCGTCAGGTCTGCTCCACCGCCGCAGCCGACGGCAGCCGGTCGGAGTCGCGCGGGGGCCGCAGCTCGACCGCCGCGGCGTTGACGGCGGCGACGAGCGGTACGGCGAAGATCGCGCCCGGCAGGCCGGCCAGCACGGCCCCCGACGTCAGCGTGACGGCGATCGCCATCGGGTGCAGGCTGACGTGGCGGCCGACGACGAACGGCTGCAGGATGTGGCTCTCGATCTGGTTGCCGACGACGAGGACGATCAGCAGGACCAGGGCGGCGGTCGGCCCGTTGGTGACGAGGGTGACGAGCACCGCGAGGCCGCCGAAGACGACGGCGCCGATGAGCGGGATGAAACCGCCGATGAACACGAGCACGGCAAGCGGCGCGACGAGCGGAACGCCGAGGATCGCGAGCGTGATGCCCATGATCGCCCCGTGGAAGAGCGCGACGATGAAGGTGCCGGTGACATAGCCGGACAGCGTGCGCCACATGCGGTCGCCGACCCGGTCGGTCTCCGCACGCGCGGAGTCGGGGAACAGGCCCGTGAGCCAGGCCCAGATCCGCGGTCCGTCGTACAGCATGAACAGCGTCAGGAAGAGCGTGAGCACGACGCCCGTGACGACGTCCGCGATCGTGCGGCCGGCGCTCAGCACGCCGCTCGCCACCTGGCCCTTACGGGACTGCAGCGCGTCGGTGATCCGGGTGCCGAGGTCGCCGGACTGCTTGAGGTGCAGGGGTCCGTTGGTGAGCCATCTCTGCGTCTGGTCGACGAGGTGGCCGACCTGGTCGACCAGCTGCGGGTAGCCCGCAGCGGCCCGGTTGACGACGAAGGCCCCGATGCCCCCGAGCACGGCGATGGCGAGCAGCACCGTGACGATCGCGGCAGCCGCTCGCGGCAGGCGGAGGCGCTCCAGCCGGTTGGTCACGGGTGACAGCAGCGCGGCGAGCAGCAGTGCGGTGAGCAGGGGGATGACGACGAGCTCGAGCTTGCGCGCGACAAGCCCGAGCAGGGTGAGCGCCAGCCCGATGACGATGATCCGCCAGCACCAACCGGCCGCGTCCTGCAGCAGCACGGGTACGCCGGGTGCGGGCAGGCTGCGCTGGTCCTTCTTGACGGCCATGGCGTACAGAGTGCCTGTCGGCGCAGCGCAGGAAGGTCCGCCGCGCCGGTCGTGTTGAGTAGTGACATGCAGAGACGGCCAACAGACCTCAACATCGCCGGCGCGGTGGACCTGTCAGGGCTCAAGGCGCCGGCCGCAGCGCCGGCGCAGCCCACGTCGACCTCGGCCTACGTGATCGACGTGACGGAGGCGACGTTCGAGGCGGAGGTCCTCGAGCGGTCCATGACGGTGCCGGTGCTGCTCGACTTCTGGGCCGACTGGTGCGGCCCCTGCAAGCAGCTCTCGCCCGTCCTGGAGCGCCTGGCTGAGGCCGACGCGGGTGCCTGGATCCTCGCGAAGATCGATGTCGACAAGAACCCGTCGCTGTCGACGCAGCTGCAGATCCAGAGCATCCCCACGATCCTGCTGGCGCTGGGCGGCCGGCTCATCCAGGGCTTCACCGGCGCGCTTCCCGAGCGCGACGTGCGGTCCTTCCTCGACCAGGTGATCGCCGCTGCGCAGCAGGCCGGGCTGCCGGGTGCCGGGGGTGCGGCGGCTGCCACGGACGAGCCGGCCGGGCCGCCGCCGGAGCCGGAGCTCGTGGAGGCAGAGGACGCCTTGGCGCGCCAGGACTACGCAGCTGCGCTGGCGGCGTACGACGCACTGCTCGTGCGCAAGCCCGCAGACCCTGAAGCCGTGGCCGGCAAGGCCTGGGCCGGACTGCTGATGCGCACCGCGGACGTGCAGGACCCGTCCGCCGTGCTGGCGGCGGCAGCTGCTGCGCCGGATGACGTCGCTGCGCAGACCGCGGCCGCCGACGTCGAGATCCTGGGCGAGCAGATCGAGGCCGCGATCGAGCGGCTGGTGGGTCTGGTCCGTCGTACGGCCGAGGGCGAGCGCGACGCGGCTCGCATGCACCTGCTCAGCCTGCTCGACGCCCTCGACCCCGACGACCCGCGCGTGCTGGCCGGCCGCCGCTCCCTCGCCAACGCGCTCTTCTGACCCGCTCTTGGGGGTGGACGGGGAGGTGCCCTCAGTCGACGAGTGAGGTGTAGACGAGCTGGCGGAGCTCGCTGCGGATCGCGTAAGTGCTCGACGGAAGCAGCTGGGTGTAGAAGGCCGCCGTGATCTGCTCGGCCGGGTCGACCCAGAAGGCCGTGCTCGCCGCGCCGCCCCACGTGAACTCGCCCGCAGTCGCGGGCACCTTCAGCGCCACAGGGTCGACCAGGACTCCGAAGCCCAGACCGAAGCCCATGCCGTCGTACGCCGTCTCGGCGAACTGGCCGCGGGCCAGTGCCGTGAGCATCGCGCCGCCGGGCAGGTGGTTGCGGGTCATGTAGCGCAGGGTTCGGGGCGACAGGATCCGCGTGCCGTCGAGCTCCCCGCCGGACAGCAGCATCCGCGTGAAGCGGTCGTAGTCGTGTGCGGTCGAGATGAGCCCACCGCCGCCACCGAGCCACGACGGCGGCTTGAGTGCCCCCTTGCCGATGACGTCGTAGCGGAAGGCCGCGCCGGTGCCGGGCATGGGCGCGTAGAGCGCGCCGAGCCGGGACGCGTCGGCCTCGTCCACCCACCAGCGGGTGTCGGTCATGCCGAGCGGCGTGAAGATCCGGTCGGTGAAGACGTCGTCGAGGGGCTGCCCGGTCAGCACCTCGCAGACCCGGCCGACGACGTCGCTCGCGACCGAGTAGTTCCAGCCGGTGCCGGGCTCGAACAGCAGCGGCAGGCCGGCCCAGAGGTCGCACAGCGCGGCCAGGTCCATACCGGGCGGCTGCGCGAAGTCGGAGCCTGCGAGCCGGTACATCTCGTCGACCGGGCTCGACTTGGTGAAGCCGTAGGTCAGCCCGGCCGTGTGGGTCAGCAGGTGCCACATCCGCATCGGCTCGGTGGCGGGCACCGTCTTCGGGTTGTCCGCCGGGCCGTCGCGGTAGACGCGCATGTCGGCGAAGGCCGGGAGGTACTTCGCCACCTCGTCGTTCAGAGAGAACGCGCCCTCCTCGTAGAGCTGCATCGCGGTGACCGCGGTGATCGGCTTGGTCATCGAGTAGATGCGCCACAGGGTGTCGTGCTCGACCGGGAGGGCCGCCTCCTTGTCGCGCAGGCCGAAGGTGGTGCTGTGGACGCGCTTGCCACGCCGGCTCACCAGCACCTGCCAGCCGGCGAGGCGCCCGTCATCGACGTAGCGCGCGAGGTGGCGATCGATCCGCGCCAGCCGGTCCCCGTCGAACCCGACCTCACCGGGTTCGACCTCGATGTCCACGTTGCTGCCCATGCCGGGAGGATAAGCAGGTGGGCGTGATGTCGATCGGCCGGGCACTGCAGTGGCATGCCGAGCAGGACCCTGACCGGTCCTCGGTCACCGACTCCGCCGGCTCGGTGACGCGGCGCGAGCTCGACCTGGGGAGCAACCGGCTCGCCCGGGCCTACGCCGGCCTCGGGGTCGGTCTCGACGACCTGGTCACGATCGGGTTGCCCAACGGCGTCGAGTACTTCGTCGCGTGTGCGGCCGTGTGGAAGCTCGGCGCCACGCCTCAGCCGGTGTCGGCGCGACTCCCGGCAGGAGAGCTCCAGGCCATCGTCGACCTCGCCGATCCCGCGCTGCTCGTCGGGCTGGACCTGCCCGGCCGGCCGAGTGTGGCTGCCGGTTTCGATGCGAGCCAGTACGACGGCGCGCCGCTCCCGGATGCGGCTGCGTCCTCGTGGAAGGCGCCGACGTCCGGCGGCAGCACCGGTCTTCCGAAGCTCATCCTGTCCGGCACGCCGGCCGTGGTCGACCCGACCGTCGCCGCCGTTCCGTACATCCCCCGCGACGGCGTGCAGCTGGTGCCCGGTCCGCTGTACCACAACGGCCCGTTCATCTACTCCATGCGCGGGCTGCTCAGCGGGCAGTCGCTCGTCGTCATGGAGCGGTTCGACGCGGAGCGGGTGCTGCAGCTCGTCGAGCGGCACGGCGTGACGTGGATGCTGCTCGTCCCGACGATGATGCAGCGCATCTGGCGGCTCCCGCTCGAGGTGCGCTCGGCGTACGACGTCTCGTCGCTCGAGATGGTGCTGCACCTCGGTGCGCCCTGCCCGGCCTGGCTGAAGCGGGCCTGGATCGACTGGCTGGGACCCGACCGCGTCGTCGAGGTCTATGCCGGGACGGAGTCTCCGGGCATCACGGTCATCGGAGGCCGCGAGTGGCTCGAGCGGCCTGGATCCGTCGGCCGTCCGGCACTGGACTCGCGGTTCCGGGTGCTCGACCGTGAGGGACGAGACGTCCCGGCGGGCACGGTGGGCGAGGTCTTCATGATGCCGGCCGGCGGCCCTGGGTCGACCTACCACTACCGCGGCGCCGAGCCCCGGGGCGTCGACGGCTGGGAGTCGCTGGGCGACCTCGGCCACCTCGACGAGGACGGCTACCTCTTTCTCGCTGATCGCAGCGCCGACCTGATCCTCACCGGCGGCGCCAACGTCTACCCGGCGGAGGTCGAGGCCGCACTCGATGCCCATCCGGCGGTCCGGTCCAGCGCGGTGTTCGGGCTGCCGGACGACGACCTGGGGGAGCGCGTCCACGCCGTCGTCGATGTCGCGGACGGCGACGTCACGGCAGACGCGCTGCTGGCTCACCTGTCGGACCGGCTCGTGCGCTACAAGGTCCCCCGCGCGATCGAGGTCGTCCACGAGCCGCTGCGCGACGACGCCGGCAAGCTGCGCCGCTCCGCCCTCCGCGCCGAGCGGCTGACCTAACCGCGCAGTGCGGCGACGACCTTGGTGATCCGGCGCTCGCGGGTCTCTGCCACCTTCGCGCCCTCCACCGCCATGACATGGGCGCGCTGGTGGCTGTACGACAGTGCGTCGAACGCGTTGGCGGCCGCCGGCACCGCGTCGAGCGCCCTGCGCAGGTCGGGTGGTACGTCGACGACGCGCGGCGCTGTGTCCAGGGCGACATCGACCTCGACCTCGTCGCCGGCCACCGCTCCCGCGGCCGTCCTGTTCTCGGCGCTGAGGGGAAGGAAGTATGCGCCGCCCATGACCGCGATGGTGCTGCGGTAGCTGTGGCCGTTGAGGGTCACAGTGACCGCTGGCCGCTTGCCCGAGCCGAGGTCAGCGACCACCTCAGGCGGGACGCGCAGGCCCGTGGCGGTCTTGCCGCCGAGCTCCACCGTCGTACGAAACCTCATCCGCGCAGTGTGCCGCAGGCCGACCTCTCTGGCGTGATGCCCGGGTTGTCCCTAGCGTGGTCGCATGCTCCGCCGTGCCGCTCTCGTGTGCTGCCTGCTGCTGGCCGTGCCGGCGACCTCGGCAGTCGCCGGCCCTGCGTGCCCGCAGCTGACCGACGCGGTCGGCGACCAGCAGCCTGCCACCGACCCCGCAGCCGACCTGCTCGCCGTATCGCTGGGGTCCACGCAGACGGCCGTGACCGCGGTGCTGAAGTACGGCGGCGAGCAGCCGGCCCAGCTGCCGGTCAACGGCCACACCTACGTCGTGGCGCTCGACAGCGGGGAGGCGACTTTGCTGATCTGGGCCGACGTCGCGCCGAGGGCGACGACGTTCGAGCTCTACCGCGGTGCAGCCGCACAGGGCGGTAGCTCCGCGTCCGGTTACGCCGCAACCGCCGTAGGACCGCTTTCGGGCCGGGTCGACACCGTCGCGCACACCGTGACAGCGACGGTCCCGTTCGCCCTCGTACCCGACGTTCTGCGGCCGGGCCGCCGGCTCACGCTCTCGGCGTCCGTCAGCACATCGATCGTGACGCCGGATGTGCCCGTGACGGGCCACGCCTTCGCGACGCAAGGCAGCGACGAGGGTGACGAGTCGCCGCCGTACCGACTCGGCGGCCCCGGTTGCCGCTAGTCCTGTCGGTCAGGCGGGACCGGGGGAGTGCAGCCAGACCGTGGCCAGCGGCGGCACCCGCAGCACGGTCGACGCGGGCTGACCGTGCCAGCTGTCGGCGGTCGCCTCGACACCGCCCATGTTGCCGACGCCGCTGCCGGAGTAGCCGTCGAAGTCGGTGTTGATGGCCTCGCGCCAGGCGCCCGTCCAGGGCAGCCCGAGTCGGTAGCCCTCGTGCGGCATGCCGGCGAAGTTGGAGATGCAGGCGAGTGCCGACCCGTCGGACCCGTAACGCAGGAAGGAGAACACGTTGCCGGCCGAGTCGTTGGCGTCGATCCACGCGAACCCGGACTGCTCGGTGTCGAGCGTCCAGAGGGCCGGTGTCTGCTTGTAGACCTCGTTGAGGTCACGGACCAGCAGCGCGACGCCACGGTGGTCGGGCAGGTCGAGCAGCCACCAGTCGAGTGAGCGCTCCTCGCTCCACTCCGACTCCTGCGCGAACTCCGAGCCCATGAACAGCAGCTGCTTGCCCGGGTGCGCCCACATGAAGCCGAGGTAGGCCCGGACGTTGGCCAGCTGCTGCCACCGGTCGCCCGGCATCTTGCGCAGCAACGAGCCCTTGCCGTGCACGACCTCGTCGTGGCTGATCGGCAGCACGTAGTTCTCGGAATAGGCGTAGACCATCGAGAACGTCATCTGGTGGTGGTGGTAGCCGCGGTAGACCGGCTCGCGCGCCATGTAGTCGAGCGAGTCGTGCATCCAGCCCATGTTCCACTTCAGCCCGAAGCCGAGCCCGCCCAGATGCGTCGGTCGCGAGACGCCGGGCCATGCCGTCGACTCCTCCGCGATCGTCACGACACCTGGCACCCGGCGGTAGACGACGGAGTTCATCTCCTGCAGGAACGCGACCGCGTCGAGGTTCTCCCGACCGCCGTACTGGTTGGGCAGCCACTCGCCCTCCTCGCGGGAGTAGTCGAGGTAGAGCATCGAGGCGACCGCGTCGACGCGCAGGCCGTCGACGTGGAACTCCTGGAGCCAGTACGTCGCGTTGGCGACGAGGAAGTTCTTCACCTCGTTCCGGCCGAAGTCGAACACGTAGGTCCCCCAGTCGAGCTGCTCGCCGCGACGCGGGTCGGCGTGCTCGTACAAGGGCGTGCCGTCGAAGCGCGCCAAGGCGAACTCGTCCTTGGGGAAGTGCGCGGGCACCCAGTCGACGATGACGCCGATGCCGGCCTGGTGCAGCTTGTCGATCAGGTAGCGCAGCTCGTCGGGCGTGCCGAACCGCGCCGTCGGTGAGTAGTACGACGTGACCTGGTAGCCCCACGACCCACCGAAGGGGTGCTCCGCGACCGGCATCAGCTCCACGTGCGTGTAGCCGAGCCACGTGACGTACTCGACCAGCTGCTCGGCGAGCTCGACGTAGGACAGGCCCTGCCGCCACGACCCGAGGTGCACCTCGTAGCAGGACATCGGGGCCGCATGCGCTTGCGTCTTCGCGCGACGCTCGATCCAGCTGTCATCGCCCCACGTGTAGTGCGACTCCTCCACGACGCTCGCGGTCTGCGGCGGGACCTCGGTGCGCCGCGCCATCGGGTCGGCCTTCTCGCGCCACACGGAGTCGGCGCCGAGCACGGAGTACTTGTAGCGGGTGCCCTCGCCGATCCCGGGCACCAACAGCTCCCAGACGCCGCTCGAGCCGAGCGAGCGCATCGGGTGGCCGCGGCCGTCCCAGCCGTTGAAGTCACCGATGACCCGGACGCCGCGGGCGTTGGGCGCCCAGACGGCGAACGACGTGCCGGTGACCTTGCCCGCAGCGGCGTCGTAGCGCCGGACGTGTGCGCCGAGGACGGTCCAGAGCTCCTCGTGGCGGCCTTCGCCGATCAGGTGGAGGTCCATCTCCCCGAGGGTCGGCAGGTAGCGGTAGGGATCGTCGGCCGGGTAGGTGTTGCCGTGGTAGGTCACCTCGAGGCGGTAGTCGGTGACGCCGGTGCCGGCGACCGTGCCCTCCCAGACACCCGCGTGGCAGTGGTGCAGCTCGACCCGCTCACCGTTGATGAGGGCGACGACGCGCTCGGCGTCGGGTCGCAAGGCCCGAAGGACGACGCCCTTGTCGACCGGGTGGATGCCGAGCAGCGCGTGGGGGTTGTGGTGCGCGCCCCCGGCGAGGGCTTCCAGCTCCTCGTTCGACGGCCCGCCGGCGGCCGCCGGTCCGCTGGACGGGTAGGCCGAGTCGGGGGTCGGCTCCTCCGGGTAGGCGACCGGCCCGTCGGCGGGGGCCTTCGCCGCCGCCGCTGCCTTGACGGCCTTCGGCTTGCGCTTCTTGGGCTCGGTCATCTTCGACTCCGTCACGAGGGCACCTCCACGAGCCGCTCGATGGAGCCGAGCGGGATGGCAAGCCAGGTCGGGCGGTTGCGCGCCTCGTAGACCACTTCGTAGACCGCCTTGTCGAGCTCGAACGCCCGCAGCAGCACCGACGCCTCGCGAGGGTCGCTGCCGGCCGCCTTGGCGTAGCCGTCGCAGAATGCCGTTCGGTTGCGCTCTGCCCACTCAGCAGCGCGATACGCGAGATGCTGCTCACCGGGGCGCTCCGCGAGCAGGTGCCGGGCCGCGTAGTCGAAGGACCGCAACATGCCTGCAACGTCGCGCAGCGGGCTCATGAGCGCCGTCCGCTCCGCGAGGCTGCGGGCCGGCTCTCCCTCGAAGTCGAGCAGGACCCAGCCGTCCTGCGTGCGGAGCACCTGCCCGAGGTGCAGGTCGCCGTGGATCCGCTGGATGGGCACGGCCTCGGTGAGCGCGCCGATCTGCGCGTAGACGTCGCGGATCGCGTCGGCGTACGGCGCCAGCTCGGTGACGACGGCGATGGCGGCGTCGAGGCGCTCGTGCAGCTGGTGGGCGGTCGCCTGCGAGTCGTCCGGACCCGCCGTGCGTGACGGGAGGGTCCGTGCCATCAGTGCGTGCACCTCGGCGGTCGCGGCCCCGAGTCGCTCCGCCTCGCCGGCGAAGTCGCCGCCGACCTCGTCGGCGTGCAGGTCTCCCTCTGCGAACAGGTCGCGGACGCTCGCCGTCGCCATCGCCCAGCCCTCGCTCGCGTTGCGGAGGTAGGACTGCATCATCCCGAGCGTCGTCGGCTGTCCCTCGACGTCGCCGTCCAGCCACGCCAGCGGCGGAGCAACATGCAGACTGCCCGCGTCGGCCAGGGCGCGCGTCACCTCGAGGTCGGGGTTCAGGCCCGGCTGAAGACGCCGGAAGACCTTGAGGATGTAGTCCTCGCCGTACACGATCGAGGTGTTGCTCTGCTCTGCACCCATGACGCGGCTGGGCAGGGAGGGGTCGAGGTCGTCTGCCGCCGCCGTGAAGCGGACCGTGTCCGTGTCCTCGTCGGCGACGATGCGGTGCAGGAGCTCTGACGTCGCGTCGCTGTCGTGGACCGCCTCGTAGACCGTCGCGCCTTCGGCGACGCCGATCACCGCGTGCTGAAGCCGCTGCGGAACCTCTCCGGTCCGCGTGCCCACGAGCAGCTGGTAGCGCTCGGTGCCGCCGTCCTCGCTGTCGACGCGCAGCAGCAGGTGCCGTACGACGACGTCGTCCTCGTCCGCCTGGAACAGCACGGCGGAGGTCTCGATCTCCACGGACTGGATCGCTCGTCCCTTGCCGCCGAACCAGCGCTGGTCGGGAAGCCAGTGCAGCAGCAGCTCGTGCAGCTCGGTGTTCACCGTGGCGCTCATGCCGGTGCCTCTCCAGGCTTGAGGCCGAACCACATGAAGCCGTGGCCGGGCAGGGACAGCAGGTACGGGAGGTCGCCGATCGGCGGGAACTGCACGAGGCCTGTCAGCTCGACCGGGCTCCAGCCGTCGAAGCGACGCAGGTCCAGCTCGACCGGCTGTGGGAACCGCGAGAGGTTGTTGACGCAGAGCACCTTGTCGTCGCCGAACTCGCGCACGAAGGCGAGGACCGACGGGTTGCTCGAGCCGAGCTCCTCGTAGGTGCCCATGCCGAAGACCGGGTGCTGCTTGCGGATGCCGATCATCTTGCGGGTCCAGTTGAGCAGCGACGTCGACGAGCGCATCTGCGCGTCGACGTTGAGCGCCTGGTAGCCGTAGACCGGATCCAGGATCAGCGGCAGGTAGAGCTTCTGCGGGTCGGCGACGGAGAAGCCGGCGTTGCGGTCGGCGTTCCACTGCATCGGGGTGCGGACGCCGTCGCGGTCACCGAGGTAGATGTTGTCGCCCATGCCGATCTCGTCGCCGTAGTACAGGACGGGCGACCCCGGCAGCGACAGCAGCAGTCCGTTGAACAGCTTGACCTGTCCGTGGTCGTTCTCGAGGAGCGGCGCCAGCCGGCGTCGGATGCCGACGTTGGCCTTCATCCGCGGGTCCTTGGCGTACTCGCTGTACATGTAGTCGCGCTCTTCGTCGGTCACCATCTCGAGGGTGAGCTCGTCGTGGTTGCGCAGGAAGATGCCCCACTGGCAGTTGGGCGGGATCGCCGGCGTGTTGGCCAGGATCTCCGAGATGGGGTAGCGCGACTCCCGGCGTACGGCCATGAACAGCCGAGGCATCAGCGGGAAGTGGAACGCCATCTGGCACTCGTCGTCGTCGCCGAAGTACTCGACGACGTCCTCGGGCCACTGGTTGGCCTCCGCCAGGAGGACCCGGTCGGGGTAGAGCTCGTCGACCTCGCGGCGCACCCGCTTGAGGTAGTCGTGGGTCGGCTTGAGGTTCTCGCAGATCGTGCCCTCCTCCTCGAAGAGGTAGGGCACGGCATCGAGCCGGAAGCCGTCGATACCGAGGTCGAGCCAGAATTTCAGCACCTCGATCATCGCGTCCTGGACGGCCGGGTTCTCGTAGTTGATGTCGGGCTGGTGGCTGAAGAACCGGTGCCAGTAGTACTGCTCCCGTACCGGGTCCCAGGTCCAGTTGGACTGCTCGGTGTCGATGAAGATGATCCGGGCGTCCTCGTACCTCAGCTTGGTGTCGGACCACACGTAGAAGTCACCGAAGGGACCCTCCGGCTCTGCCCTCGAGGCCTGGAACCAGGGGTGCTGGTCGCTCGTGTGGTTCATGACGAGGTCGGCGATGATCCGCATGCCGCGCTTGTGCGCCTGGTCCACGAGCTCGACGAAGTCGCCGAGGTCGCCGAACTCCGGGAGCACCTTCATGAAGTCGCTGATGTCGTAGCCGCCGTCGCGCAGGGGCGACTCGTAGATGGGCAGCAGCCAGATGCAGTCGACGCCGAGCCACTGCAGGTAGTCGAGCTTGCTCGTCAGGCCGCGGATGTCACCGGTGCCGTCGTTGTTGCTGTCGGCGAAGCCGCGGATGAGGACTTCGTAGAAGACGGCGCGCTTGTACCAGTGGGGGTCACGGGACTCCTCGAGGCTGACGAGCTCCCCGTGCTCGAGATCACCCGGGGTGCTCACTCAGCTGCTCCTTCTCACGGTGAAGACGTGGGCCGGCTCGACGAACGGGTCGAGGCGGACGTAGTTGGCGTCGCCCCACGTGTAGGTCGCGTCGGTGACCTCGTCGTGGACCTCAACGCTGTCACCCCAGTCGAACCCGAGGGCCGGCAGGTCCAGCCGCACGGTCGCCTCGCGTGCCCCGTGGCTGTCGAGGTTGACGACCGTCAGCACGACGTCGTCACCTGATCGTTTCGACCACGCCAGCACCTGGTCGCTGTCGGTCCAGTGGAAGTGCACGTTGCGGAGCCAGTGGGTTGCGGGATGCTCGCGACGGACGCGGTTGAGCATCGTGAGGTACGGCGCGAGCGACTTCTCGGGCGTGCTCCAGTCGCGCGGCCGGTACTGGTACTTCTCGCTGTCGAGGTACTCCTCGCTGCCCGGTTTCACAGCGACGTGCTCGAACAGCTCGTAGCCCGCGTAGACGCCGTACGACGGCGCGAGGAGCGCGGCGAGGACAGCGCGGATCTTGAACACGGGCGGGCCGCCGTACTGCAGTGACGCATGCAGGATGTCGGGGGTGTTGACGAAGAAGTTGGGCCGCATGTAGTCGCTCGCCCCGACCAGCTCCTCGACGTACTCCTGCAGCTCGTTCTTGCCGGTCCGCCAGGTGAAGTAGGTGTAGGACTGCGTGAAGCCGATGCGCCCGAGCTCGTGCATCATCGCCGGACGCGTGAAGGCCTCCGCGAGGAACAGGACGTCGGGGTCGGTCTTCTTGACTTCGGCGATGAGCCACTCCCAGAACTGCAGTGGCTTGGTGTGGGGGTTGTCGACGCGGAAGATCTTCACGCCGTGGGAGACCCAGTGGCGGACGACGCGGAGGACCTCGGCGTAGAGCCCGTCCGGGTCGTTGTCGAAGTTCAGTGGGTAGATGTCCTGGTACTTCTTCGGCGGGTTCTCGGCGTACGCGATGGAGCCGTCGATGCGCGTCGTGAACCACTCCGGGTGCTGCGCGGCCCACGGGTGGTCGGGAGCGCACTGGAGCGCGAGGTCCAGTGCGACCTCCATGCCGAGCCGCCGCGACTCCTCGACGAAGGCGTCGAAGTCGGCGATCGTGCCCAGGTCGGGATGGATCGCGTCGTGCCCGCCCTCGGCCGAGCCGATCGCCCACGGCGAGCCGGGGTCGTGCGTCCCCGGCGTGAGCGTGTTGTTGGGGCCCTTGCGGTTGACCTTGCCGATCGGGTGGATCGGGGGCAGGTAGACGACGTCGAAGCCCATTGCAGCCACCGCGGGGAGGCGCTGCATCGCCGTCCGGAAGGTGCCGCTGCGCATCGGCCCGCCGTCTGGCGGGACGTGCGCGCCCTCGGAGCGAGGGAAGAGCTCGTACCAGGCGCCGTAGAGCGCACGTTGCCGGTCGACCCAGATGCGCCGCGTCTCGCCCGCGGTCACCAGCTCGCGGATCGGATGACCGGCGAGCACGGTGACGATGTCGTCCGCGAGCGCGAGCTTCATCCGCTCGGCCGGCGCGCGCGTGCTGTCGCGAAGGACGTCGGCGAGCGCGGCCACGGCGGCCCTCGTCGACTTCGGGACCGGCTTGGGGAGTGCGGCGGCGGCCCGCTCGTAGAGGCGGGCTCCTTCTTCGAGCATGAGGTCGACGTCGACGCCTGCCTCCACCTTCAGGGGTGCGTCGTGCCACCAGGTGCCGAGCGGGTCGCTCCAGCCCTCGACAGCGAAGGCCCACTCGCCCTCGCTGTCGGGAACGAAGGCGGCGTACCAGATGTCGGGCTCGGTGCCGTCGGGCGTCATCCGCAGGAAGGGGCCTGGTGCGCCGTCCGGTTTCGTCACAGCGACGTTGCAGGCCACCGCGTCATGGCCCTCGCGGAACACGGTCGCCCTCACGACGACGGTCTCTCCGGTCACTGCGCGTGATGGGTACTGCCCACACGAGACCGACGGGCGGACGTCTACGACTGCGATTCGACCAACCATTGCCTGCGACGGTACCCAGGTCGCGCGCGGGCGAACGTGGGCGGCTGCCTTGCTGAGCGTCAGGTGCGCGGGATCTGCGCGAGGACAGCCCGGAGCGTCCGAAGGTCGCCCTTGAGCAGGTACGACGCGCCGAGCCGCTCGGCGCGGGCGGCCAGCTTGGCGTCCCGGTAGTTGGTGTAGACGATCATGCTCAGGCCGGCCTGCCCCTGGAGCTCGCCCACCACGGCCAGCCCGTCGGGACCGGGCGGCATCCGCAGGTCGACGACGAGCACGTCAGGGCTGAGCTCCCGGCACAGCCGGATGGCGTCTTCCCCGTTGCGCCCACGACCGGCGATGTCGTGGCCCTCGAGGGTCAGGTCGAGATCGAGCAGATCGAGGGCGTCGGGGTCGTTGTCTGCGATGACGACGCGCAGCGGCGGCCCGGACGGTGTGGGTGATGTCAAACGGCGGCCGGCTCCACCGGGGCGTCCACGAGAGGCAGGGTGAAGGAGACCGTCGCGCCGCGCCCCTCCTCGCTGGTCGCGCCGATGTCACCACCGTGGGCGGTGACGATCTGCTTGCAGATGTAGAGCCCGAGGCCGGTGCCCGCGGGCGTCGACGTACGGCCACGGACGAACTTGTCGAAGACGCGTGACAGCTCGGCCTCGTTCATCCCGGGGCCCTGGTCCGCGACCGACACGACGGCCGAGCCGTCGCGGGTCTCCACCGAGACGTCCAGGGCGCTGCCGGGAGCGCTCTTGACCGCGTTGTCGAGCAGGTTCGTCAGCACCTGCGTGATCCGCTCACGGTCGCAGCTGACCCAGGTGGGGTCATCGGGCAGGCTGAGCCGGATGACCCGGTCGGGCAGCACGTCCTGCGTGGCGAGGACCGCCGAGCTGACCTCGTCGCGCAGGTCGGCCGTGCTGAAGCTGTACGACAGCCCGCCGGCCTCCATCGAACCGGTGTCCAGGACGTCGCGGGTGAGCGCGTGCAGCCGCCGTGCGCTGGACAGCGATCGACCGATCGCCCGTCTGCGCTCGTCCTCCGCCATCCCGTCCCAGTGGTCGAGCGTCGTCTGGAGGAACCCGAGCAGTCCTGCCACCGGTGTCCTCAGCTCGTGGGACACGATGCTGATGAACTCCTCACGCACGGCGCTGACCTCCTGCAGCCGTCGCTGCTCCTCGCGCGCGGCGCGCAGGCGGCGGGCGAGGAACACGACGCCGACACCGGCCGCCAGCGTGCCGGCGAGCACGATGAGGACCAGCGCCGACTTGAGCGGTCCGGTCAGGGCGCCGTCGAACTCGCGGCTGTTCTGCAGGAACACGGCGCGCCAGTGCGGTGTCGGAACCAACGCGACGACGGCCACCTTCCCGTGCCCGCGGTGGAACCCGGAGCTCCCCCCGACGAGGCTCTCGTGCAACGGCTTGCCGAGCAGGTTCGGGTCACTCGACGCGATGACGGCATCGTTCTCGTCGAGGTAGGAGAACTGGGCGCTCTTGCCGGGGGTCAGCTGCGAGACCTCGAGGTTGAACTCGGACGCGGTCGAGACGTCCTGCTCCGAGACGAGACCTCCGACGACCGTGCCATTGGTGGAGATCGGGAACGCGTAGGCGATCGTGGGCAGGGCGGTGGTCAGGCCGCGCGCCACGTCGAGGACCGCCGGCTTGCCGCTCTTGAGCACGTCGGCGAGACCTGGTCGGTCGACCTGCGAGCCGATCTTCGCGTCCGGTCGCAGCAGGATCCCGTTCGAGAGCCGGCCGTTGTTGTCGACGATGTAGAAGCCGGTGCGTGCGTCGACGAAGAAGCTGCCCAGCTTGTCGACCTGCGCCTTGTCGCCCGGGTCCGCTACCTTCCCCGTCAGCTTCAGGGTGTTCAGGATCCCGGCGGCCCCCTTGAACTGCGTGTCCACGCGGGTGTTCATGCTGCGGGCGAGCTGCTCGACCTGTGACTGCTGCAGGCGCTCGAGCGCCTGGGTCCCGTCGCGCTCCGCCTTCAGGACGGTGAAGACGATCAGGCTCGAGGTGAGGAGCACCGCGGCGACGGCCGCTGCGAGGATGCCTCGGTCCCGACGATGCCGGTCCGGGTCGACGGCGGGCACGGTCATGTGGTGCTCCTCTCGGCGTGCGCATGCGCGCCGTTGACGGACGGGACGACGGGGGAGGCGGCGTCCTCGAGGGGGAGCTGCACGACCATGCGGGTCCCCTGCGGAGTGTTGGGCAGAGCCATGACGGTGCCGCCCATCTGGTGCACGAGCTCGCGGACGACGGACAGGCCGATGCCGGCCCCGCGGGTACCCCGGGCGGCGTCGCTCTCACCGCGGTAGAAACGGGCGAAGACGCGCTCGCGGTCCTCGGCGGCGATGCCCGACCCCTGGTCGGCGACCTCGAGCGCTGCATGGTCGCGGTTGCAGCGGACCGACACGACGATGCGGCTGTCCGCGGGGGAGAACTTCGCCGCGTTGGTGAGCAGGTTGGCGAGCACCCGCTCGAGAGCGCCCGCGTTGGCGAGCGCGCGGACGGGCTGCAGCTCGGACACCACCTCGCGTGCACCGAGAACCGGCGCGAGCTGGGCGAGGGACTTCTCGACCTGCTGGTCGAGGCTCATCGGCGTCGGCGGTGCGTTGAGCGCTTGCCGTTCCAGGCGCGCGAAGTCGAGCAGGTCGTCGACGAGCAGCCCGAGGCTGAGGGTGTTGCCGTGCACGCGGTCCAGGAACTCCTTGCGCTGCTCCTCGCGCAGCTGGTCCCACCGGTCGCGAAGCAGGCGGATGAAGCCGCTGATCGCCGTCAGCGGGGTGCGCAGCTCGTGCGAGATCGTGCTGAGGAAGGCGTCCTTGAGCTGGTCGAGCTCGCGGAGCCGGCGTACCGAGGCCTGCTCTCGCTCGTACAGCTCCACGTTGTAGGTGGCAACGGCGATCAGGTCCGACGCGGCTGAGAGCGCCGCGAGCTGCGGTTGTCCGAGCGCCCGGTGTCCCACGAAGGACAGGCGCCCGATCGTGCGCCCTGCTCGGAGGAGCGGAAGGCAGCCCGTCACGCCGGCTGGCAGCTCGTCGACGTTGCCCGGTGTCACGTCGACCTCGTTGCCGGTGTTGCGGGTGCTCCCGCCCAGTGCGAACACGTCGACCAGATGCCCTTGCTCGCCGACCAGCTGGACGCTGAAGCGGCTCAGGGCGAACTCGTCGGCCAGCCGCAACGCGACCGCGGGCATGACCTCCGCGAGGTCGAGGCTGCTCTGCAGCAGCGGGCCGAGCTCGGCGACCGTCCGCGTCTCCCG
Organism: Frankiales bacterium; assembly: GCA_025465135.1. Lineage (GTDB taxonomy): Bacteria > Actinomycetota > Actinomycetes > Mycobacteriales > SCTD01 > RYN-124. The sequence continues at coordinate 29,882 of JAODNA010000009.1, forward strand.
CTCGAGCGCGGCCGACGCGGTGCGCTCCCGGCTGAGTGCGCGCTGGACCCGCACGTCGGCGAGGAGGCAGGCAGCGGCGCCGAGCAGAGAGACCGCGAGCGTGCCGAGGGCACCGCGTGAGATCGGCGCGCCGGGGCGGGCCATGAACAGGGTCCAGGGCTGCCCGGCCACCAGGACCGTGCCGGCCCTCGGGCCGCTCACGTCACCGATCGGTGTTCCGTCGACACGGAAGCCCACCGCACGCGGGCTGGTCGCCGGCAGGCCCGCGAGCACGCCCTCGGGCGACAGGAGCGCGATCCGCCAGCTGGTGACCTGGGCGCGTCGCGCCGCCGTGCCCGACGGGGCACTCGTGCTGGGCAGCACAGCCACCGCCAACGGGACGAGACCGCCAGTGAGCGGGGCGGCCTGCGCCTCGCCGGTGTCGCGAGCTACCTCCATCGCCGTGCGAGCGGTTGCGGTGATCCGGGCCGCATCGAGCCCTGGTGGGAGCTGGCCGCGGATGAGCGTCGGCGGTCCGCTCCGCTTCGCGTCGACACTCAGCACGGCGGGGATCTCGCTGAAGCGGATGAGGGCGAGGGCTTCGCTCGGGGCGCCCACGACCTGCCCGAGCGCCAGCGCACGGCGCGCGAGGGTTCCCGTGGCGGCGTCAGCTGCGGCCAGCTCGGTCTTGTGCCGCTGGGTGCCGTCGTACGAGGAGATGAGCCAGGCGAGGGCGGAGCCGATGAGGACGACGGCGAGCGCCGCCGCGATGGCGGTGCCGCCGGGCCTCAGGCGCCCGCGGCCAGCTGCCACAGGGCTTCCGGGAGCCGGTCGACGTCGGTCTTGTCCAGGCACGAGTGGATGCCGAGGGTCTCGGCCTCGGCGACCGTCTGCGCGTCGAGGTAGGCGGAGAACAGGATGATCGATTGCTCCGGGTGCTGGGCCAGGATGTGCCGCGCGGTCTCCAGGCCGGTCATGCCCGGCATCCGGTTGTCGAGGACGATGACCTCGGGCCGGTCCTGCTCCACCGACGCGATCGCATCGGCGCCGCTCGCGGCTTCTCCAGCGACGGCCAGACCATGGTTCGCCACCTCGATCGTCATGCGGACCAGGAAACGCATGTCACTGTCGTCGTCGACGATGAGCGCGCGCAGCATGACACGGCCTCTCTCTCACAGGTCCCAATAGGCTCACGCTTTCCCTCGGATTCCGCCATGGCCCTTTCGGGTGGCTTGTCCTGGCCTGTGGCGACCCGGCGTCCGGCCGCGACTAAGGTCCCCGGTCGTGAGAGCACTCCGCCGGTTCACCGTCCGCTTGGCCCTGCCCCAGGCGCTCGCGCCGCTGGGCGAGCTGGTCATGAACCTCCGGTGGTCGTGGCACCACCCCTCGCTCGACCTGTTCGCCTCGGTCGACCCCGAGACCTGGGCGGCGGTCAACCAGGACCCGGTCCGGCTCCTCGGCGAGGTGAGCCCCGAGAGGCTCGCCGAGCTCGCGGCCGACCCGGCCTTCCTCGCCCGGCTGCAGGCCGTCCACGACGACCTGCGTGACTACCTCACCCGCCCGAAGTGGTACCAGTCGCTCACGGACGCGCCCGCCTCCATCGCCTACTTCTCGCCGGAGTTCGGGATCACGGAGGTCCTGCCGCAGTACTCCGGCGGCTTGGGGATCCTGGCCGGCGACCACCTCAAGGCGGCCTCCGACCTCGGCGTACCGATCCTCGGTGTCGGCCTGCTCTACCGCTCGGGCTACTTCAAGCAGTCGCTCAACGCGGAGGGCTGGCAGCAGGAGCGCTACCCGCCGGTCGACCCCCACGGCCTGCCGCTGACGCTGCTCACCGATGCGGCCGGCGCCGCTCTCAAGATTACTGTCGGCTTCCCGCAGGGCCGCACGCTCTTCGCCCAGGTGTGGAAGGCGCAGGTCGGCCGGGTCCCCTTGCTCCTGCTCGACTCCGACGTCGAGGAGAACGCCCCCGCCGAGCGGGAGGTCACCGACCGGTTGTACGGCGGCGGCAGCGACCACCGCCTGCACCAGGAGATGCTGCTGGGCATCGGCGGGGTCCGCGCCATCCGGGCCTACACCGCGTTGACGGGCGATGCCGCGCCCGAGGTGTTCCACACCAACGAGGGTCACGCCGGCTTCCTCGGGCTCGAGCGCATCCGCGAGCTGACGGAGATCGGGCTCACCTACGACGAGGCGCGCGAGGCGGTGCGGGCGGGGACCGTCTTCACGACGCACACGCCGGTGCCGGCCGGCATCGACCGCTTCCCGCGCGAGCTGATCGCCAGCTACTTCGGCGGCGACAACGGTGTCGAGGGCGTGCCGGTCGATCGCATCCTCGAGCTGGGAGCCGAAGAGGACCCGACCGTCTTCAACATGGCCCACATGGGCTTGCGGATGGCCCAGCGCCGCAACGGCGTCGCGAAGCTGCACGGCGTCGTCAGCCGGGAGATGTTCCGCTCGCTGTGGCAGGGCTTCGATGCCTCCGAGGTGCCGATCTCGTCCGTGACCAACGGCGTGCACGCGCCCACCTGGGTCAGTCGTGAGGTCTTCGAGCTCGCCGAGCGCGAGATCGGCAACAGCCTCACGACAGAGGCACAGGGGTGGGAGGACATCGCGAAGGTCCCCGCCGCCGCGGTCTGGGAGACCCGGGGCGTCCTGCGCGCCCGGCTGGTCGACGAGATCCGCCGCCGGGTGCGCGAGTCCTGGATCCTGCGCGGCTCCACCTCCGCAGAGCTGGGGTGGACCGAGACCATCTTCGACCCCGACGTGCTGACCGTCGGCTTCGCGCGCCGGGTGCCGTCGTACAAGCGACTGACGCTCATGCTCCGCGACCCGGACCGCCTGCGTCAGCTGCTGCTCGACCCCGAGCGTCCGGTGCAGTTCGTCATCGCCGGCAAGGCCCACCCCGCAGACGACGGGGGCAAGGAGCTCGTGCAGCAGATCGTGCGGTTCGCCGATGGTGAGGACGTCCGGCACCGGATCGCGTTCCTGCCGGACTACGACATCGGAATGGCGCGCTACCTGTACGGCGGCTGTGACGTCTGGCTGAACAACCCGCTGCGCCCGCTCGAGGCGTGTGGCACGTCAGGCATGAAGAGCGCGTTGAACGGCGGGCTGAACCTGTCGATCCGCGACGGCTGGTGGGACGAGATGTACGACGGCGAGAACGGCTGGGCCATCCCCACCGCCGACGGAGTCGACGACCCCGACCGCCGCGATGACCTGGAGGCCACGGCCTTCTACGAGCTCGTCGAGAAGCAGGTGCGCACGCGCTTCTACGACGTCGACGCCGATCGGGTCCCGCAGCGGTGGGTCGACATGGTGCGGCACACCTTGCAGTCGCTCGGTCCGAAGGTGCTCGCCTCACGGATGGTGCGCGACTACGTGCACGAGCTCTACACGCCTGCCGCACGGGCCTCCCGCGACCTCGCGGCCCAGTCGTTCTCGGCCGCACGACACGTCGCGCACTGGCGCAGCGAGGTGCAGTCCCGCTGGAGTGATGTGCGGGTCGTGCACGTCGAGGCTGGTGGCGTCGGCGACGCGCCACAGGTCGGTGCGCGGCTCGAGGTGCGGGCACTGATCGACCTGGGCGGGCTGACCCCTGCGGATGTGACCGTCCAGGCGGCGTACGGCCGCGTCGACGAGAGCGACCAGCTGCGCGCGCCCACCTATGTCCGGCTGACACCGGGCGAGCGGGGCGACGACGGGTTGCAGCGCTACGGGGGCGACGTTCCTCTCGAGCGCGCGGGCTCCTTCGGCTACACGGTGCGGGTGCTGCCGCACTCCGACAGCCTCCCCACCGACGCCGACCTTGGCCTGATGACCACCGCCTGACCCGCCCCCGCCTGACCCCCGCCCCCGCCCCCGCCCCCGCCCCCGCCTCGTCGCCCGCCCTCCGCGGCGCGCCCGCCTCTTGATCAGCGGCGGGTTGTCGCTCCTGGTCGGCGCACGGACAGCGAGAACCTTCCGTTGATCACCGCAGCAGGGGTCCGCGGGGGACGATGACGAGGCCCGGCGGCTCCTGCCGTGCGGGTTCGCTGAGCAGCCGCGTCGCAGCCTCGCGTGCGTCGGCATGGATGCGGCGCACGCTGAGATGGACGAGCTCCAGCCCGCCCGCTCCGAAACGCTCGTGCCGGTCATAGGTGTTCTCCACGTGCGCCGCCGTGCCGTGTCGCTCCTGGCTGTCGACCTCGCCACCGACGCCGCGGCCGACAAGCCAGACGTCGGGGCGCCCGAGGAGGTGGCCGTCGAGCCACAGCTCCGGGTTGACGTAGAAGGGGATGCCGCGTCCGACCAGGGCGTCGACGAGCTCGGCCTCCGGCGGGCTGGCGCAACCACGCGCGGCATCCTCGATCGCCCGCCGGGTGAGCGCCGACCCGTTTCGCCGTCCGCTGTCAAGCACGCGGCGTAACTCGTCCGCGGTCGACCACCGGCTGGACACGGCACCGAGGACCACACCGCGGACCTCGCGCAGTGAGGGCAACGACCTTGCGCCGTCGACCACTGCCCGCTCAGCGGGAGCCATCCTGGCCTCGTGTCGGATCCACGTCTCGAGCTTCTCGAAGTCCGAGGCACGCGTGATGCGGACGAGATCGCCGCCGGCCCGGCGTACGGCCGGCGGCACCAGCACATGAATCGCGTCAACCGCCGGCACCCAGGGCAGCTCCAGCTCCCGGAGCACAAGGAGCCCCGTGACGATGAACCGCTGTCCTGCACACGCCCGCGCCGCGGCGACGAGCTCCGGGGCCGTCGGGGCGTCGACGTGCGTGAGGAAGATCCCGCGGGCAGCGCGGCGCCACGACCCGCGGGCGACCTGGCGCTCTGCCACGCCGTTGTGCAGCCGGAGAGACCGCAGGTCGCTGCTGGTGATCACGGCAGGTCGAGGTCCGGGCACAGCTCAGCGAAGCTGCGGCAGCCGAGCCGCGGCGGTCGCGCGAGCGATCTGTGGATGCACGCACGACGATGAGCCACCCCTGGCCGATGATCACTGCGGGGGAGGCAGCGCGGGAGGGCGGTCAGCGGGTGACGCGCATCAGGACGGTGGAGCGGGCGACGAGGGGGACGGCGGCGCCGGCGGGGTAGGCCCGCCCCCCGGAGGCATCCTCCTCGCGCGTGTCGAGAACGACGTCGTACGCCGTCGCCCACGGCGCGCCCGGCAGCGTGACGTCGCGGTCCTGGTCGGCGGCGTGCACGAGGAGCAGGAACGAGTCGTCGACCACCCGCTCGCCGCGGGGACCGCGGGTGCGGATCCCGGCGCCGTCGAGGTACATCCCGATCGTCTGCTGCTGGGGGTCGAACCACTCGGCGTCGGTGAGCTCCACGCCGTCCGGCCCGAACCACGCCAGGTCCTTCACGCCGTCCTGACCGACCGGCCGGCCGCTGAAGAACGCCTTCTGGCGGAAGACCGGGTGCCGGCGTCGCAGCTCGACAAGGCGCTCCACGAGCCGGCACAGGTGGCCGTCGTCCTTCGCCCAGGGCATCCAGGAGATGTCGTTGTCCTGGCAGTAGGCGTTGTTGTTGCCGCGCTGCGTGCGGCCGACCTCATCGCCCATGGTCAGCATCGGCACGCCGGTCGAGAGCAGCAGTGTGGTGAGGAAGTTGCGGGCCTGTCGACGCCGCAGCGCCTGTACCTCGGCGTCGTCGGTCTCGCCCTCGATCCCGCCGTTCCACGATCGGTTGTGGTCGTCGCCGTCGTGGTTGTCCTCACCGTTGGCCTCGTTGCGCTTGTGCTCGTACGCCGTGAGGTCGTGCAGCGTGAAGCCGTCGTGGGCCGTGACGAAGTTGATCGACGCATAGGGCCGCCGGCCGTCGTCCTGATACAGGTCGCTCGACCCGGACAGCCGGTAGGCCAGCTCGCGCACCCCGCTGCCTTGACCGCGCCAGACGTCGCGCACCGTGTCCCGGTACTTGCCGTTCCACTCCGTCCAGAGCGGCGGGAACTCACCGACCTGGTAGCCCCCTTCGCCGATGTCCCACGGCTCGGCGATGAGCTTGACCTGGCTGATCACCGGGTCCTGCTGGATGACGTCGAAGAACGCCGACAGCTTGTCGACGTCATGGAACGAACGGGCAAGTGCGGACGCGAGGTCGAAGCGGAAGCCGTCGACGTGCATCTCGGTCACCCAGTAGCGCAGCGAGTCCATGATGAGCTGAAGCACGTGCGGGGATCGCACGTCGAGCGTGTTGCCGGTGCCGGTGTAGTCGCGGTAGCGCGAGCGGTCGTCCTCGAGCCGGTAGTACGTCGGGTTGTCGATGCCGCGGAACGCGAGTGTCGGTCCGGTGTGGTCTCCCTCGGCCGTGTGGTTGTAGACGACGTCGAGCAGGACCTCGATGCCGGCGGCGTGCAGGGCACGCACCATCGCCTTGAACTCGCGGACCTGCTCGCCACGCGAACCGCTCGCGCTGTAGGCGGCGTGCGGCGCGAAGTAGCCCACCGAGTTGTAGCCCCAGGAGTTGGTCAGGCCGCGTCGCAGCAGGTGCGGCTCGGACACGAAGTGGTGCACGGGCATCAGCTCGACCGCGGTGACGCCCAGTCGGTGCAGGTGCTCGATGGCGGCGGGATGGGCGAGGCCGGCGTAGGTCCCGCGCAGCTGCTCGGGGATCGCCGGGTGCTGCGCGGTGAAGCCCTTCACGTGCAGCTCGTAGATCACCGTGTCGGACCACGCGTAGTGCGGCCGGTGGTGGTCCTCCCCCCAGGGGAAGACGTCATGGACGACGACCGACTTCGGGACGTATGGCGCGCTGTCGCGGTTCTGCGCGAGCCGGTCCTTGCCGGGCACCGAGCCGAAGACCGCGTTGTCGAGACGGAAGTCGCCCTGAATCGCCCGTGCGTACGGGTCGAGCAGCAGCTTGGCCGGGTTGTAGCGCAGCCCGTTGGCCGGGTCGAAGGGACCGCCGACCCGGAACCCGTAGCGCTGGCCAGGGCCGACCTGCGGGAGATAGCCGTGCCAGACGTGGTGGGTCGACTCCTCCAGGGCGATCCGCGACTCGCCCCCCGCGTCGTCGAACAGGCAGACGTCGACGTTCTCCGCCCCTGAGCTGAACAGCGCGACGTTGGTGCCCTCTCCGTCCCACGTCGCGCCCAGCGGCGTCGGGCGCCCGGGCCAGGGTCGGGGAGACGCGGTCACCGGTGCATCCTGCCGGGAGCCGGCGCCGGCTCGTCGGGACGCCGGGCGGCGGTCCGCCGCTCGGCAGGGATGAGGTCGGCGAGCGAGGCGCCTCGGGGGAGCACGACGGCCCGGCCGCGACGCTTGCGTTCGAGCATCGCGTGCACGACGAGCGCGTTGCGCATCAGCGTGGCGAAGTCCTCGGGCTCGGTGAGCAGCCAGCCGTGACGGCCCTCGATCACCTCTGCCGGCAGTGAGGTGACGACGTCGGCCAGGGCTCCCGGCGCGACGATGCGATCGCTGTCGGACCAGATGAAGAGCACCGGTGTGCCCTGCGCGACGAGCGCTTCGACCTGACCGGCCAGGGAAGCGGTGAGTGCCAGCCGCGCCGTCAGGAGCATCGTGGCCGGCCGCCGTACGGCGTTGGGCAGGTAGTCGCGCAGCAGCGAGGGCGCGGCGCGTACGAGCCCGGTGGTGCTGAGCTCCCCGACCGTGCCGACCGCCCATCGCAGCCAGGACGCATCCGTCAGCCCCCAGCGGCGCCCGGGGGCGCCGCCGACGGTGTTGACCAGGGTCAGCGACCTGACGCGCTCAGGACGGTCGGTCGCCAGCTGGATCGCGACCCCGCCGCCGAAGGAGTGCCCCGCGACGAAGACCGGGTGCTCGATGCCCATCACGTCCAGCAGCCGCGCCACCCGTGCGGCGTAGGCCCCCATGCTGACGTGGGTCCAACCCGTGCCGGCGCTGCCGCCGAACCCCGGCAGGCACGGCGCGATCACCTTCACCCCGGCGGCGGTCAGCCGGGTGATGCCCTGTGCGTAGGACCGCGGTGTCAGTCCCCATCCGTGCAGGAAGAGCAGCGGATCGCCCGTGCCGGCCTCCATCACGCGGACCGTCGCGCCGTCGACATCGACGTCGCGCCAGGTGGCTCGCGTCACGCCGGGTGCCCGGGCCCGATGCCGGCGTGCAGCTCGGCGTGCCGGTCCGCGAGCACCTCGTGCTCGAGCGGCAGGTCGACGCCGCCATGGCGAAGCACGAGGTGCCCGAGCAGCTTCTCGACGTCGGCGAGCAGGTCCGACCAGTTCTCGACCAGGTCCGACGCGGCGACGAGCGCCTCGAGCCGGGTGCGCACCGGCAGCAGGAGGAGCTCCCGCTCGAGCAGGGACACCAGGGCCTCGGGGAGCACCGGCCGCGGGTTCCCGTCGTCGTCGCCGTCGAACAGCGGGTCGTCCGGCAGCAGGTCGTCGAGGTCGTCGTCGTCGTCCATGGCATCGAGGTCGAGCTCGGAGTCCTCCTCGGCGTACTGGGCCTCGATGTCGTCCAGCGACATCCCCGCCTCGACCGCCCAGCGGCGCTCCTCGTCGATGTCGAACACCTCGGGAAGGGAGGCGAAGAAGGAGTCCTGCCACCGGTCGACGAGCTCGAGCACGGCGTCACACCGCTCGAGGGCGTTGGCGACATCACCGTCGACCGGCCGCAGCAGGGCGTTCTGCAGCGCCTTGGCCGCCTCCGGCGGGAGATCCTCGAGCGGGTCGGCCGAGGAGACGGTGTGGACGACACCGCGCGAGTCACGGAACACGGTGCCGACACTAGGGTGCGCACAGGCAGAGCAATGTCGTCATCGGAGGATGCAGTGGGCGAGTTCGTGCGGCTCGAGGTCGAGGGCGCAGTCGGGACCATCCGTCTCGACAGGCCGAAGATGAACGCGCTCAACGCCCAGGTGCAGGAGGAGATCCGGGCCTGTGCGGTGGAGGCCACGGCGCGCGCCGACGTCCGCGCCGTCGTGATCTACGGGGGCGAGCGCGTCTTCGCCGCGGGCGCCGACATCAAAGAGATGAAGGACATGTCGTACGTCGACATGCTGGCCCGCGCGGGCAACCTGCAGGACTGCTTCCAGACCGTCGCCAGGATCCCCAAGCCGGTCATCGCGGCCATCACGGGTTACGCGCTGGGGGGCGGGTGCGAGCTGTCGATGTGCGCCGACTTCCGGGTGGTCGCCGACAACGCGAAGCTCGGTCAGCCGGAGATCCTGCTCGGCGTCATCCCCGGCGCCGGTGGCACCCAGCGGCTGACCCGGCTGGTCGGGCCCGCCAAGGCGAAGGACATCTGCTTCAGCGGCCGCTTCGTCGAGGCGTCCGAGGCCCTGGCGATCGGGCTCGCCGACGTCGTCGTCCCGGCAGCCGACGTCTACGCGAAGGCGGTCGAGATGGCGTCGTCGTACGCCGGCGGCGCGGCCATCGCGATCCGCGCCGCGAAGAAGGCGATCGACGAGGGCCTGGAGATGGACCTCGACGCCGCTCTTCGGCTGGAGTCGACGCTGTTCGCCGGTCTGTTCGCGACCGAGGACCGGTCGATCGGCATGGAGTCCTTCGTCGAGAACGGGCCCGGGAAGGCCACGTTCGTCGGCCGCTGACGTGACGTGCGGCACACGGGCTCGCCGCAGTTTGCCCGCGCGCTACCGGCGGGTAACAATGTGCCGCGTGGCCGGTGACGAGGGCGCAGGCAGCCCGCGTTAGCGTGATCGCCACCCTGAAGTCGAGCGCGCGTTGCCGCGCGCGGTTCGACCGGACCTGCAGTCTGCCTACGGAGGTCGGCGCACGAGCATGAACATCGTCGTACTGGTCAAGCAGGTCCCGGACACGTGGGCCGAGCGCAGGCTCAAGGCTGACGACAAGACCCTGGACCGTGCGTCCGTGGACGTCGTCATGAACGAGATCGACGAGTACGCCGTCGAGGAGGCCCTCAAGATGAAGGAGGCCTCCGGCGGGGAGGTCACCATCCTGACGATGGGCCCGGAGCGCGCGGTCGAGACGATCCGCAAGGCGCTGTCGATGGGCGCCGACAAGGCCGTCCACCTCGTCGACGACGCGCTCGCGGGCAGTGACGCGGTGCAGACGTCGTACGCGATCGCGAAGGTCCTGGAGACGTTGGAGTACGACCTCGTCATCTGCGGCTCCGAGGCGACCGACTCGCGCATGTCCGTGATGGCCGCGCTGCTCGCCGAGCGCACGGGCAAGCCGCAGCTGTCCGGTGCCCGCAAGGTCACGGTCGAGGGCGGCTCGATCAAGATCGAGCGGCAGACCGACAACGGCTACGACGTCGTCGAGGCGCCGACGCCGGCGATCCTGTCGGTCGTCGAGAAGATCAACGAGCCGCGCTACCCGTCGTTCAAGGGGATCATGGCGGCGAAGAGCAAGCCGCTGACGACGCTGACGATCGCCGACGCCGGCATCGAGGCCGACAAGGTCGGCCTCGCCTCCGCGCCGTCGCAGGTCGTCGAGTTCGCGAACAAGCCGCCGCGTCAGGCGGGCCAGATCGTCAAGGACGAGGGTGACGGTGGCGTCAAGGTCGCCGAGTTCCTCGCGTCGCAGAAGATCGTCTGAGAGGCATCGATGGCTGAGGTACTCGTCCTCGTCGACCACGTCGACGGGGCTCCGAAGAAGGTCTCGTACGAGCTGCTGACCCTCGCCCGCACCCTGGGTGAGCCGTCCGCGGTCGTCCTCGGCAAGGGCGCGTCCGCTGCCGCCGAGAAGGTCGGCGCCTACGGTGCGGAGAAGGTCTACGTCTGCGAGGCCGAGGAGCTGTCCTCGTTCCTCGTCGGGCCGCACGCCTCGATCCTCGCCAAGCTCGTGCAGGAGAAGAGCCCGACCGCCGTGCTGCTGCCGAGCAACGCCACCGGCAAGGAGATCGGCGCGCGGCTCGCAGTCAAGGTCGGCGGCGGTCTGCTGACCGACGCGGTCGGGGTCACGTCCGAGCTGGTGGCTGAGCAGCAGATCTTCGGCGGCGCCGTCACCGTGCAGTCCAAGGTCCAGAGCGGGACCCCGATCATCACCGTGCGTCCCAACTCGACGCCGCCCGTGGAGCAGGCCGGTGCCGGCACCATCGAGCAGGTGACGGCGGAGTTCACCGAGGCCGACAAGGCCGCGAAGGTGACCGAGACGGTCGTCGAGGCCAAGGGCGGGCGGCCGGACCTCGGCGAGGCGTCGATCGTCGTCTCGGGTGGCCGTGGCATGGGCAACGCCGAGAACTTCTCGATCGTCGAGAAGCTCGCCGACACGCTCGGTGCTGCCGTGGGCGCGTCCCGCGCCGCGACCGACGCCGGCTGGTACCCCCATCAGAACCAGGTGGGGCAGACCGGGCGGACCGTGTCGCCGCAGCTGTACATCGCCGTAGGCATCTCGGGCGCGATCCAGCACCGTGCGGGCATGCAGACCTCGAAGACGATCGTGGCCATCAACAAGGACCCCGAGGCGCCGATCTTCGAGCTCGCCGACTTCGGCCTCGTGGGTGACCTGTTCAACGTCGTCCCGCAGCTCACCGAGGAGATCACCAAGCGCAAGGGCTAGCCGGTCGAAACGAGCGGCTATCGGCGCGCAATGCGTCGTCCTGAAGCGCCCGAACGGCTGAATCTTCGGCGAAAGGCCACGGGGACGGCCGCCGCTGCATAGCGTCCGAGCCGACGCGGCCATGCGGTCGCGCGGGAGGACCCTGACCATGCGCCGCTCGCTTCGCCGCCCCGCTGCCCTCACTGCTGTCGCGAGCGCTGCTGCGCTGGCTGCTGCCTTCGCCGCCGGGCCGGGGGTCGCCAGCATCGCCGCCGCGCCGATCCAGCTCGGCCTGCGCCAGCAGGTCGGGGCTTCCGGCAACGAGTCCAAGGACATCCGGTCGCAGATCGCGCAGTTCGGCGGAGCGCGCACCGCCCCCGGCAACCTGAGGCCTGGGGCGTACACCGCGGCGTACGACCACGTGGCGTCGATGGGTCCGTCGCCCGTCGCCTGGACCGAGGTCACGACGAAGGGCTACAACGCCGACAACCCCAGCTACCGGGATCTCGTCGCCGGAAACTCCAGCGGTGGCGTGGGCTTCGTGACCGGGCGCATCACCGGTCTGGCCGTCGACAGCGCTGGTTGGATCTACGCCGGAGGTGCCGAGGGCGGTGTCTTCCGCTCGAGCGACGAGGGCGACCACTGGACGCCGATCTCGGACCGGCTGCCGGCGCTCGCGACGGGTGACCTCCGGATCAACCCCGCGGACCAGTCCCTGTGGCTGGCGACCGGCGAGGCGGACTTCGGCGACGGGCTCGGGGGCGGGGTCTACCGGCTCACCTCTCCGCACGACCAGACCTTCACGACTGCCAGCCGCATCGGCGGGAACGAGCTGGAGAGCCATAGCATCGCCAAGCTCGAGTTCGACGTCGATGCGGGCGTGGTGTTCGCCGCGACGTCGCGTGGGGTCTACAGGCACGCCGCTGTCGTCGGTCCGAGCTCGCCCGCGGCCGTCGCGCCGTGGACCGTGGCGCTGGCCCCGACCAGGTCGACGGAGACGGGCTTCACGGCAGTGAGCAACATCGCGAACGACGTCGTGGTGCAGCCGGGGACCGGAGGCCGGCGACTGATCGCCAACATCGCCTACGCCTTCGGAGGCGGTGGTGCGAAGAACGGCTTCTACCTGTCGAACGACACCGGCGCCACCTGGACGCAGGTCAACCCCGGCGGCGCCATCAACCCGAAGGAGATCGGCGTCACGGAGTTCGCCTACTCGGCGGACGGCAGGAAGCTCTACGCCGTGGTGGAGTCGACGGTCCTCGTGAACAAGGCGGGTGCTGACACGGCTCTCGCCGGCGTCTACGTGTCCAACAGCGGAGACGTCGCAGGGCCGTACTCGCAGATCGCCAACACGACGAAGCTGGCCAACTCCGGCTCCGCGATGAAGCAGACGACCATCGGCAAGGGCTACGGGCCCGGAATCCAGGCCTGGTACAACCGCTTCGTCCAGGTCGACCCGGCCAACTCCCAGCACGTCTACGTCGGCCTCGAGGAGGTCTACGAGAGCTTCAACGGGGGCTCGACCTGGAGCGCCGCGGGTCGCTACTGGAACTTCGGCCTCTCCTGCTGGAGCTACCTCGACAGCCAGAACACGTGCGACGGCAACGTCGTGCACCCCGACCAGCACTCGGTCGCGATCGGCAACGGCAAGGTCTACGTCGGCAACGACGGTGGCCTCTACAGCCGAAGCCTCTCGCAGGGCGCGAGCAGCTGGAGGAGCCTGTCGAAGTCCGGTCAGCTCGGGACCCTGCAGTACTACTCGGTGGGCGTCGGCACCGTGCCCGGCGGCGTCGCGGTCTGGGGCGGCCTCCAGGACAACGGCCACAGCCTGCTCACACCCGCCGTACCCGATCAGATGGTCTCGCCGTTCGGTGGCGACGGTGGTGACCAGATCGTCGACCCGGACCACGGCTGCCGGGCGGTCGGGGAGTACGTGAACCTCGATGTCGAGTTCACGACCAACTGCGGCCAGAGCGACGGGTCGACGCGCGCGATCGTCGACATCAACCCGCTCGACCCCAACCCGCAGTTCATCGCGCCGCTGGCCGCCGACCCGGTCACCCACAACTGGGTCGCCGCCGGTCAGTTCGTCTACCGCAACACGAGGACCTGGACGTCCACCAAGGGCTCGGACTGGGACATCGTCGGTGACAACGGCAGCTTCGGCTCCGGTGTCTTCCACTCGGCGACCGCGATCGCGTCGCAGGACGACGTCATCTGGTCCGGTTGGTGCGGCTCGTGCTCGTCGAGCCAGTGGAAGTCCGGGATCATGACCACCTACGACCCGAGCAAGCCGCACAACCGCGGCGCGCTCCACGCGACGGGCACGGCGGTCGTCGACGCAGCCGGCAATCCCGTGCTCGACAAGGACGGAAAGCCGGTGCAGCTGCCGCAGCGGTACGTCGCGGGGCTCACGATCGCTCCGACCGACCCGAGCGGCAAGACGGCGTACGCGGTCTACAACGGGTTCTCCGCGCACTACGTGGAGGGACCCGGAGCGGGCATCGGCCACGTGTTCAAGACCAGGGACGGCGGCGCGCACTGGACCGACATCAGCGGCTCGGCGACAGCCACAACCGGCCTGCCGGACGCACCCGCCAGCCACCTGGCGATCACGCCGTCGACGCACACCCTCGTCGTCACGACGGACGTCGGCGTCTTCACCAGCGCCGACGACGGCGCGACCTGGCTGCGGACGAACATGCCGTACACGATCGCGACCGACGTGCGGAACGGTCCCGATGGCAACGCCTACGTCGCCACCTACGGCCGGGGCATCTGGAAGGCGCCGCTCACATAACGGCTCAGAACGGGTAGGTCACGCCGGTCAGCGCTTCGCTGACCTCCCAGAGCCGCCGCGCGGTCTCGTCGTCCGAGGCCGCGCGGGTGGGCGTGTCCCGATCCGGTGAGCCGCGCAGACCGAACACACCGCTCGGCCCGAAGTACTCGCCGCCCTTCACGCCGGGCATGGTCGCGGCGTAGAGCTGCGGCCACGCGCCGGCCTCGTCGGACTGCGCGAGGACGCGGTTGCCGATCTTCATGAACAGGTCCACGACCGGGTTGCCGTAGTTGCTCTGCAGGTTGGTGGCGGCGTAGCCGGGATGCGCGGCCGTGGCCGTCAGCCGGCCCCCGGCTCGGCGGTCGAGCTCTCGCATGAACAGCAGGTTCGCCAGCTTGCTCTGGCCGTAGGCCGACCAGCGCCCGTAGGACTTCTCCGCCATCAGGTCCTCGAACCGGATCCGGCCGATCTTGTGCGCGTCGCTGGACACGACGACGACGCGGGGGTCCTCCGCGGCGAGCAGCTGCGGAAGGAGCAGACCGGTCAGCGCGAAGTGCCCCAGGTGGTTGGTGCCGAGCTGCATCTCGAAGCCGTCGGCGGTCTGTGCCCGCGGAATGGCCATGACGCCGGCGTTGTCGACGAGGAGATGGAGCGCGCCGGTCCGGCTGGCCACGTCGCTTGCCGCCGACCGGACCGACGCGAGCGAGGCGAGGTCGAGGGTGACCAGCTCCACCGCTGCCCCCGGCGCCTCGGACCTCACCCGGCTCAGCGCCTCGGCGGCCTTGGCCTGGTTGCGGCAGGCCATCAGCACCCGCGCCCCGCGCCGCGCCAGGGCGAGGGAGGTGTGCAGCCCGAGACCGGAGTTGGCGCCCGTCACGAGCGCGGTCCGGTCGCTCTGGTCAGGGATGTCTTCGACGGTCCACGGGGCCATGTGCCGGACGCTATCCCTGTCCTCTCTAGACTCGGCGACCATGGCCTCCTGGGACCGTCGTACGCCGAAGCAGCTGGCGAAGCTGCGTGACTCCGCCGTACGTCGCCAGGTGGTCGACGCGGTGGCGCCGTTCTCGCCGTGGTGGAAGGCCAGGCTGAAGACGCTCGGCCGCAAGGCCTCCAGCGTCGGGTCGCTCGACGGGCTGTCTCAGCTCTCGGCGGTCGGGGAGCGAGACGTCTGCCCAGACGGCGATCCGCGGGGCATGGCCGCACTCGTCCTGCAGGGCTCGGAGTCGGGATTCGCCCTGCACGCCGAGGGTCCCGTCCTGCGCCGTGCTCTCGTCAGCCGGCTGGCCCGGCCGGGGTCCTACCGCTCGATCGTCGAGGCCGATACCCGGCCGACCTCGTTCGTCTGGGCCGGCCTCGGGCTGCAGTACCCCCTCGCGAGCACCCGCTCCGACCTCGACCTGGTGGCCCGTGCCGGCGCCCGCCTGTGGCAGCTGCTCGGGCTCACGCGCGCCGATGTCATGGTGAGCGCGCTGCCGACGCTGCCCACCGCCGCGACCCGCGCGCTCGAGCTGGCGGCGCTGGGGGCGGGATCGCCCCTGCTCGCGCCCGGCGACGGCACCGACGACGTCGCGGCCGCCCTCCGACTCGTGCCCGCCAGTGCCCTGGCGGTGCCCGCGGCCTTCGCCGCGCAGCTGCTCGACGACCTCGACGAGGCGGGCGCCCCCCTGGAGGCGCTGCGGACCGTCCTGCTCGTCGGAGCGGCGTACGACGACGAGCGCGCGGCCGTGCGGGACGCCTTGAAGCGCGTCGGCGTACCCGAATCCTGCGTGGTCCTGTCGGCGCACGTCCCCGACGGCCACCGGCTTCTCTGGGGTGAGTGCCGCGAGTCCGCGGGCCGGACCGGTCTGCACACCTACCCCGACCTCGAGGTCGTCCAGCTCGTCGATCCGGAGACGGGCGAGGCCCCCATCGGGGGCGGCCCTCTGGAGGTCGTCGTCACCCAGCTCGGCTTCCGCGGCACGGCGCTCCTGCGCTGGCGGACCGGCGACCTGGCCGACGCGATCGCCGAGGAAGCGTGTCCGTCGTGCGGCCGCACCGTGCCCCGCGTCACGGGCCTGCGCGCTGCTGCGCTCGTGCCGCCCCTCGACCTCCGTGGCGGCTCCCGCTCGGTCGACCTCCGGGGCGTCTCGGCGGCCCTCGTCGGACGGGCCGACGTCCTCGACTGGCGGGTGGTGGTCAGCCGCAGTGAGCGCGACGACGCCGACGAGGTGCTTGTCCACGTCGTACCCGCTGAGGCGGCCGACCCCGCAGAGGTCGCCGTGGCCGTCGCACGTGACGTCAGGGCAGCGGCGGGCCTGCTCCCGACGCAGGTCGTCCTGGCTGCACCCGACGACCTGCCGGCGGGGGGGTCTGCGCTCAGCCCCCGGGTGCTCAGCAGGCAGTAGGGCCCCTACGGCGTCTAGGCTCGTCCCCGTGGCCTACCTCGACCATGCGGCGTCGACGCCGATGCTGCCCGAGGCCGTCGCGGCCGTAACGGGCGCGATGGCGTCGACCGGCAATCCCTCGTCGCTGCACACGGCCGGCCGCCGGGCGCGACGGGTCGTCGAGGAGTCGCGCGAGTCGCTGGCGAGGTCGCTGGGCGCCCGGCCGTCCGAGGTCGTGTTCACCGGGGGTGGGACCGAGAGCGACAACCTCGCGGTCAAGGGCATCTTCTTCGCCCGCCGGGCCGCCGACCGTCGCCGTACCCGGATCCTTGCCAGCGCGGTCGAGCATCATGCCGTCGTCGACGCCGTCGAGTGGCTGGTCGCGCACGAGGGTGCGCAGGTGACGTGGCTCGCAGTGGACCAGGTCGGCCGGGTCCACCCGGGGGTCCTCGAGGACGCGCTCGGTGACGACGTCGCCCTCGCATCGGTGATGTGGGTCAACAACGAGGTCGGCACGGTGCAGCCCATTCGCGCTCTGGCCGACGTGGCGCGGGCCCACGGTGTGCCGCTGCACACCGATGCCGTCCAGGCCGTCGGTCAGCTCCCGCTCGACTTCGCTGCCTCCGGCGTCGACGCGCTCACGGTGACGGGGCACAAGTTCGGTGGCCCGCTCGGTGCCGGCGCCCTTCTGCTCGGTCGCGACATCGCCTGCACTCCGTTGCTGCACGGCGGGGGGCAGGAGCGTGACGTGCGGTCGGGCACGGTCGACGTCCCAGGGGTGGCGGGGCTCGCTGCCGCCGCCACCGTCGCCACGGAGCGACAGCCGGAAACCGCTCTGCGGCTCTCCCGGCTCCGTGACGACCTGGTCGAGCGGGTGCAGGCCGCCGTACCCGACGCGATCCTCAACGGCGACAAGGGCTCAGGCCGCCTGCCCGGCAACGCGCACTTCTCCTTCCCGGGTTGCGAGGGCGACTCGCTGCTGCTGCTCCTCGACGCGCGCGGCGTCGAGGTGTCGACCGGTTCGGCCTGCTCGGCCGGCGTTGCGCGCCCGTCGCACGTGCTGCTCGCGATGGGCGCCGACGAGGAACGGGCCCGGGCCTCCCTGCGCTTCTCCCTCGGTCACACCTCGACGCAGGCCGACGTCGATGCCCTCATGGAGGCGCTGCCCGCGGTCATCGAGCGGGCCCGGCTCGTACGACGATGACGGCGGGGCGATGAAGCTCCTCGCCGCGATGTCCGGCGGGGTGGACTCAGCGGTTGCCGCCGCCCTCGCCGTGGATGCGGGCCACGACGTGACCGGTGTCCACCTCGCGCTCTCGGAGGCGCCCGCGACGCTTCGCAGCGGTTCGCGCGGCTGCTGCTCGAAGGAGGACGCGCACGACGCGCGACGGGCGGCCGACCTCCTCGACATCCCCTTCTACGTGTGGGACCTGGCGGCGCGGTTCCGGGAGGACGTCGTCGAGGACTTCGTCGCCGAGTACGCCGCGGGTCGGACTCCCAACCCGTGCCTGCGCTGCAACGAGCGGATCAAGTTCGCCGCTGTGCTCGACCGGGCCCGCCGGCTCGGTTTCGACGCGGTCGTGACCGGCCATCACGCCCGCCTCGTCGACGGCGTGCTGCGGCGGTCTGTCGACGTGGCGAAGGACCAGTCCTACGTGCTCGCGGTGCTCACCCCGGATCAGCTGGCCGGGGCGTTGTTCCCGCTGGGGGAGATGACGAAGGACGAGGTGCGGGCGGACGCGGCCCGGCGCGGTCTCGGCGTCGCGGAAAAGCCCGACTCGCATGACATCTGCTTCATCGCGGACGGCGACACGCGCGCCTTCCTCCGCACGCACCTCGGTGACCAGCCGGGTCCTGTCGTCGACGCGCTGACGGGTGCCGTAGTCGGACAGCACGAGGGCACGTACGGCTACACCGTGGGCCAGCGGCGGGGGCTCGCCCTCGACGTCCCTGCTGCTGACGGACGGCCGCGCTACGTCCTGTCCGTGTCGCCGGTCGACCGCACCGTGCGCGTCGGCCCGGCACGGTCCCTCGACGTCTGCACGGTGCGGGCGGCCGCGCCGGTCTGGCCGTCGGGTGCACGCCCGTTGCCGCTGCGTTGCGACGTCCAGCTGCGGGCCCACGGGATGGTGCACGGCTGCGTCGTGCATGCCGAGGCCGACGGCTGGCGGCTGGCGCTCTCGACACCCGCGCGCGGTGTCGCAGCCGGCCAGGCCGCGGTGCTGTACGACGGCGACATCGTGCTGGGGAGCGCCACCATCACCTCGGCGGCGTGAGGCCAGGCGGTTCAGCCCCGCGCTGATGGATAGGTTTGAAGCATGGCTACCGCCGACGACGTCCAGCTCCCCGACCTGCAGGTCATCCAGCGCTACAGCCTCGCCGTGCGCGGCGCGACGGCTCCGCACGCCGACGTCGTCGCGGCGCTGCAGGCCGACCTCGCATGGCTGACCGGAGGAGCCCGTCGTCGGTCGGCGCCGTCGACGCCACCACCCGAGGCTCCGCCGCCGGCCGCGAAGCCGGCCGTGGTGAAGGCCGCGCCGGCGGAGCCCGTGGCCGCGACGCCGCCCGCGAAGCAGAGCGCGAAGCCGGCAGCGGCGAAGAAGGCGCCACCGGCGAAGAAGCCGGCACCGGCGAAGAAGGCGGCTGCGGTGAAGAAGCCGGCACCGGTGAGGAAGCCGGCAACAGGGAGCGCCGCAAAGAAGTCCGCGCCGTCGCGGAAGAGCGGACCGGCGACGAAGAAGAAGGCGGCCAAGCGCGCGCCGGCCAAGCAGCGCGGGGCGCGCTGGGCGTGAGCCGCCCCTGGCCGGCCGGCTCCGCCACCGGCGTCGGGAGCATGCCGGGAACCGATCCGGCTGAGGCGATCCGCGTGGTCCTCGGCGAGCTCCCCGATCTTCCGTTCCTCCCCGAGCTGCCGGCTCGCGGGCCGCACGCCGACCTCACCGGCCGTGGCACGGCCCTGCTCGCGGACCTGCATGCCGACCTGCAGCCGAGCGGCTGGCGCGTCACGACGCGGCCTGCGCGTGACGGGCAGCGGGCTCGCGACCTGCTCGCACGCGACCTCGATGCGCTCGAGGAGACCGGTGCACAGCCTGAGCTGTTCAAGGTGCAGGCACCCGGCCCGTGGACCCTCGCCGCGATGGTCGAGCTGACCCGCGGCGATCGGCTGCTCGCCGATCCCGTCGCGGTGACCGACCTCGCGCAGAGCCTCGCCGAGGGGCTGCGCGCGCACCTCGAGGACGTGTCGCGGCGGCTGTCCGGCGCGACGGTCCTGCTGCAGCTCGACGAGCCAGCGCTGCCGGCGGTGCTCGCTGCGCAGATCCCGACAGCGAGTGGCTACGGCCGGCTGCGGGCGCCCGGTGCGGAGACCGCCGCGGACGTGCTGCGCACTGTTCTGGAGGTGGCCGAGGTCACGGTCGTGCACTGCTGCGCACCGCGTCCGCCGATCGATCTCCTCCGCCGGGCCGGCGCGGGTGCGCTGTCCCTGGACGCCGCCGTACTCACACCTCGCGACGACGACGCCATCGGCCTCGCCATCGAGGAAGGCGCCGGCCTCCTGCTGGGGCTGCTGCCCGGGGTCGACGCCGACCTGTCCGACGTCGCGGCCAGAATGGAGCCTGCGAAGGTGCTCTGGCGACGGCTCGGGTTCGAGCCCGACCGGCTGCCCGGGACCGTCGTCGTGACGCCGTCGTGCGGCCTGGCCGGGTCGTCGCCGTCGTACGCGCGCAGTGCCCTTCGGACCTGCGCGGAGATGGCACGTCGAATGGGGGAGCAGCCGGAATGACGAAGCTGGTCGACGGCGTCCCGGTCGCCGCCAGGGAGCGGCATGCCGAGCTCTCGCAGACCCTCGACGACCTCGCCTTCCGCTACTACGTGCTCGCCCGGCCGACGGTCTCCGATGCCGAGTACGACGCGCTGATGCGCGAGCTGACCTCCCTCGAGGACACGTGGCCGACGCTGCGCACACCCGACTCGCCGAGCCAGAAGGTGATGGAGACCTTCTCGACGGACTTCGCGCCCGTCGAGCACCTCGAACGGCTCATGAGCCTCGACAACGTGTTCACCCCGGAGGAGCTGCGGGCCTGGGCGGCGCGGACCGAGCGTGAGGGCCGGCCGCGCTAC
This sequence comes from Frankiales bacterium, assembly GCA_025465135.1. Lineage (GTDB taxonomy): Bacteria > Actinomycetota > Actinomycetes > Mycobacteriales > SCTD01 > RYN-124. The sequence continues at coordinate 50,553 of JAODNA010000009.1, forward strand.
CTGTGCGAGCTGAAGATCGACGGCCTCGCGGTGGCCCTGGTCTATCGCGGCGGGGTCCTCGAGCGGGCCGCGACGCGGGGCGACGGTCGGATGGGCGAGGACATCACCCCCAACGTCCGCACGGTGCGCAACGTCCCTCAGCGACTCGCGGGCACGGGCTGGCCGGAGGTGCTCGAGGTCCGCGGAGAGGTGTTCATCGCGACCGCCGACTTCGAGGCGCTGAACAAGCGGCTCATGGACGAGGGCAAGAGCCCGTTGGTCAACCCGCGCAACGGGGCCGCGGGCAGCCTTCGCCAGAAGGACCCGCGCATCACCGCGTCCCGGCCCCTGACCCTGACGCTCCACGGGATCGGCCGACGCGAGGGCTGGGAGCCCGACTCGCAGTCGGAGGCCTACGCCCAGCTCGCCATCTGGGGGCTCCCCGTCTCGTCGCGCTACGAGGTCTTCGAGGAGATCGACGGCGCGCTCGGCTACATCGCCCACTGGGGCGAGCACCGCCACGACGTCGAGCACGAGATCGACGGAGTCGTCGTGAAGGTCGACCAGGTCCCCTTGCAACGACGGCTGGGGGCGACCTCGAAGGCGCCGCGCTGGGCGATCGCGCACAAGTACCCGCCGGAGGAGGTCACGACGCGGCTGAGGGGCATCGCCGTCAACACGGGACGCACCGGCCGGGTGACGCCGTTCGCGGTCCTCGAGCCGGTGCACGTGGGCGGGGTCATGGTCAGCATGGCCACGCTTCACAACGCGCAGGAGGTGGCGCGCAAGGACGTCCGCGTCGGCGACATGGTCTTCGTACGACGGGCGGGCGACGTGATCCCCGAGGTGCTCGGACCGGTTCTGGACGACGAGCACGCTGCCAGGCCGTTGTGGGTCATGCCGACGACGTGCCAGTCCTGCGGAACCCAGCTCCGGCCGGCGAAGGAGGGCGACGTCGACCTGCGCTGCCCCAACAGCCAGCACTGCCCGAGCCAGCTCCGGGAGCGGATCTTCTCGATGGCCGGCCGCGGCGGCTTCGACATCGAGGGCCTCGGGTTCAAGGCCGCCGACGCGCTGCTGCAGGACGACGTGGTCGGGGACGAGGGCGACATCTTCGGCCTGGACGAGGACCAGCTGCTGCGCAGCGAGTTCTTCCGCAACAAGGACGGGTCGTTGAGCGCCAACGGCCACTTGCTCCTGGCCAACCTCGACAAGGCCAAGGCCCAGCCGCTGTGGCGCGTGATCGTGGCGCTGAGCATCCGGCACGTCGGGCCGACCGCGGCCCGCGAGCTGGCTCGCGGCCTGCGCAGCATGGAGCGCATCCGCGACGCGAGCGAGGAGGAGCTGGCCGCCATCGACGGGGTCGGCCCCACGATCGCCCGCGCGGTCCGCGAGTGGTTCGACGTGGAGTGGCGGCGGGACATCGTCCGGAAGTGGGCCGAGGCCGGCGTCCGGATGACCGATGAGGGCGCTGACGAGGGCCCGCGGCCGTTGGAGGGCGTCACGGTCGTCATCACCGGCACGCTCGCGTCCTACGGACGCGACGGCGCGACCGAGGCAGTGCAGGCTCTCGGAGGCAAGGTCACGGGCAGCGTGTCGAAGAAGACCGACTTCGTGGTCGTCGGGACCGACCCGGGTGCGAGCAAGTACGACAAGGCCGTGAAGCTCGGCGTACCGACCCTCGACGACGCGGGCCTCACCGTGCTGCTGCAGCAGGGCCCGGAGGCTGCCCGCGCCGTTGCGGCGCGGGTTGTCGGGGACTGAGGGCTCAGACGGCGCTCGCGACGGCTGCGACGGTGGCGGCGATCCCGGCGAGGTGGCCGAGCCGGAGCACCTCGGACGCGCGGAAGAGCGGTCCGCCGGGGCGGCCGAGCAGCACGACCCGCGTCGGCTCACCCACCGGTGCGGCCGCGAGCTCGGTGCCCAGCAGCTGCCACTGCTGTGGGATCCAGCCCTCGTTCGGCTCGTAGCGCCGGGCCCGCCCCAGGGGCTCCAGGCAGACGCCGTCGACCTCGGGCGCGCCCCGGCTCGATCCGACGACGCGTCCGCGGTCGATGAGAAGCGCCCAGCCGGCGCGGAAGACGCCGGGGGAGCTCTCGACGAGCACGTCGAGGGCGCTGTCGGGCGCCGCCCCGAGCGCATCGACGAGCTCCAGGTCACCGTGCAGGTCGGCGGCCCCGGTGTAGGGACGCAGCGACTCGACGATGACGCCCGGCACGGACTGCGCACCCGTGATCAGCCGGTCGACGAGCGCCCCCGGCGGTAGCTCGACGAGCAGGTCGTCGACCGCGCCGTCGGGACCGCGCTCGACGACGTCGAGGCTCACGATGTCGGCGCCGGCCTCACCGAGCGCGGTCGCGACGGCACCCAGCATCCCCGGCTGGTCCGGCAGCACCACCCGCAGCAGATACGCCACGACGACCTCCCTGTCGGGGATCATCCTGGCCGAGACATGTGACAGCGGTGTTGCACCGCCGTGACGCGACTACGCGATCGTGAAGGTCGTGCTGACGTCAGGGAGGTCGGCCAGCTCGCCAGCCAGGCTGGTACCCACCAGCTCGTAGGAGCCGGAGGGCGTCGGTCGGCCGGCGCCGTTCACGTCGGTCCACGGCGCCGTCCACGACCAGCACGCGCCTGCGGGCGTTTGCAGAGCATGCGTGCGCGGCTTCGCGATGTGGCCGACGGACCAGCGCCACACCTCGTGACCCGCCCGCGTGATGACGAGATCCGCCTCGCGGGTCGTGTCGAAGGACAGCGCGGAGTCGGTCGTCTGGTCGCGGCACACCTCGACGGTCAGGTCGTGCCCAGCCTCGGTCGTGGTGACCGCGGCCGTCATGCACCAGTCGATCCGCTTGTGCGTGCCCCCGGGGCTGTCACTCACCTGCGCCGAGCAGACCCGTGCGCCGGCGGGGATCGGCGGCGAGTAGGTCCGCCGCAGGGCCGGGGTCTGGTAGCTCGACGCGGGCGGCTGACCCTCCGTCCCGCCGTACGGCGACGTGGCTGGGCGCGGCGATCGCGCCGCCTGCGCGCGCGCCGCTTGCGCCTTCGCAACCCCGGAGGAAGCTGGTGCCGGGGCAGAGGTCGCCCTCGCCGCCGAGTCGAGCGCGGCGGCTGACCGCGCCGGGCGCCCCGTGTCGACGCCCGGCCGCGGCCCTGCTGGAACGAGCTGGTCGT
>JAODNA010000011.1 GCA_025465135.1 Frankiales bacterium
CACCGACGCGCGCGCCGGTGATCCCCGAGCGCCCGGAGCCGTTCACCCCGCCTCGCCAGCCCGAGCACGCCGAGTCCCCGGCGCCGTCCTACGCGCGCGCCTCCACTCCCGCGCAGCGGCCGGCGGCTACCGTCGCCGCGGCTGTCGGCGAGGTCCACGGGGCCACGGCGATGCAGCCGGCCATGCAGCCCTCCGCCGAGGTGGCTCCGGCCGCCTCGCCGTACATCGAACGGGACCCCAGCGTGAACAAGAGCCTGCTGCTTCGCCTCATCGCCGGCGTGAGGGGGTTGTAGATGAGCACGCCTGCGCGTAACCGTCGCAAGCACGGTGGTACGGCGGTGAAGATCGTCGTCACCGGCCCGTTCTCGGCCGGCAAGACGACCCTCATCCGCACGATCAGCGAGATCACGGTCCTGTCGACCGAGAAGGACATCACCGACCACACGAAGTCCCGCAAGGCGGAGACGACGGTGGCGATGGACTTCGGCCGCATCACGATCGACCGCGACCTGGTGCTGTACCTGTTCGGTACGCCGGGTCAGGACCGCTTCGACTTCATGTGGGAGATCCTCGGCGAGGGGATGCTCGGCTACATCCTGCTCGTCGACTCCTCGCGGCCCGACTCGCTCGAGGAAGCCGTGGGGATCCTGGCCGCGTTCCGCAAGATGGCCCGGGTGCCGTTCGTCGTGGCCCTCAACCGCGCCCCTGGCCTCGACCCCACCGACGAGACCCGCGTGCGCTCGGCGCTGGAGCTCGGCGACGAGGTCCCCGTGGTGCCGTGCGACGCGACCGACCGCGAGTCGGTCAAGGCCGTCCTGCTCGCGCTGCTGTACTCCGTCGTCGACCAGCTCGACGCTGCCGAGCCCGCCCGCGCCTGATGGCCTTCTGGCGGCGCTCACGGGGGCGTCACGCCCTCGGCGCCGCGGTGACCTCCCTGCCGACGGCTCCGGTCTTCGCGCCTCCTCCCGTGCCGGCGCCTGTGCTCCCGCCGGCGCCTGTGCTTCAGCCGGCGGCCGTCCTCCCGCCGCCTCCGGCCGCGCTGGACTGGTCGTTTCCCGAGCTGCAGTCGCCGCCGGGCCCGGTTGACGTGCCTGCTTCCGCCGGTCCGCGGGTCGAGCTCACATTCCGTGACGGGACGACCGCTGCGCTCGACGCCACCCAGGCGCGCGCACTCGAGGAGATCGCTCAGGTGCTCACCCGGCGTAATGAGGTCAAGCACTAGGCCAAACGCGCCGATGAGCCCCACGTGAAGCAGCTCGGAGACATCCTCCTCGAAGGCGGGCACGTCACCCCCGAGCAGCTGGCGGGGGCTGTCGAGGAGCAGCGGCGCCTCGGCCGCAGCCTGGGGCGGGTGCTCGTCGACCTGGGCGTCCTGACCGAGGGACAGCTGGTCGCCGCGCTCGCCACCCAGATCGGCCTGAAGTTCGTCGACCTCTCCGACTACCCGGTCGACGGCTCAGCCGTCTCGCGCGTGCCCGACATGGTCTGCCGGCGCCACAACGCGCTGCCCATCGGCTACGAGGACGGCCGGCTGGTCGTCGCCATGGCCGATCCCGCCAACGTCTTCGCGGTCGACGACATCCGGTCCATGACCGGCATGGAGGTCAAGCCGGTCGTCGCGACCAAGTCCGACGTCATCGCCGCGATCAACCGCTACCACCGCGGAGACGCCGAGCTCGACGACCTGACCATGGCGATGGACGCCAACGCCGAGGACCTCGACGACCTTTCCTCGGTCAAGGAGATCGTCGAAGACGCTCCGATCGTCAAGTTCGTCAACCTGCTGATCACGCAGGCGATCCAGGACCGCGCCTCGGACATCCACATCGAGCCGACCGAGCGCGACCTGCGCGTCCGGTTCCGCATCGACGGCGTGCTGCACGAGATCATGCGCTCGCCGAAGACCATCCAGTCGGGTGTCATCAGCCGGCTCAAGATCATGGCCGACATCAACATCGCCGAGCGCCGGATCCCGCAGGACGGCCGCATGTCGGTGAGCACCAACGGCAAGAAGATCGACCTGCGCGTCGCGACCCTCCCCACCGTGTGGGGCGAGAAGGTCGTCATGCGAATCCTGGACAACTCGACGGCCATGCTGAAGCTGTCGGACCTGGGCTTCGGCGACACCAACTACGGCATCTACGCGCAGTCCTTCACCAAGCCCTACGGGATGATCCTGGTCACCGGCCCCACGGGCTCCGGGAAGTCGACGACCCTCTACGCGACGCTGAACATCGTCAGCAAGCCAGAGGTCAACGTCATCACCGTCGAAGACCCGGTCGAGTACCGGCTCCCGGGGATCAACCAGGTCCAGACCAACGTCAAGGCGGGGCTGACCTTCGCCGCGGCGCTGCGCTCGATCCTGCGCTCCGACCCTGACATCGTGCTGCTCGGTGAGATCCGCGACCACGAGACCGCGCAGATCGCGATCGAGGCCGCCCTGACCGGTCACCTCGTGCTCTCGACGCTGCACACCAATGACGCCCCGTCGGCCATCACGCGACTGACGGAGATGGGCATCGAGCCGTTCCTGGTGGGCTCCGCGCTCGACTGCGTCCTGGCCCAGCGCCTCGCGCGCAAGCTCTGCAGCAAGTGCAAGGAGGCCTACGTCCCCACGCGGGAGATGATGGCCGAGAACCGCTTCACCATCTCGCCGGACGAGCCACCGCCCACGATCTACCGCCCCGTCGGCTGCAGTGCCTGCTCCAAGACCGGCTACAAGGGCCGGCTGGCGCTGCACGAGGTCATGGCGGTCAGCGAGGACATCGAGCGCCTCGCCGTCGAGCACGCGTCCGCGCTCACGATCGGCAAGGTCGCCCGCGAGCAGGGGATGATCACGCTGCGCGACGACGGCCTGGCCAAGGTCAGGGCCGGACACACCTCCATCGAGGAGATCCTGCGCGTCGTCGTCTGACGGCAGCGCACCGACATCTAGGCCAGCAGGGCTCAAGCCATTGCTCCGGACGGCCGATGCCAGCCTGGAGAGCCGGGGCGTTTGCCCGGCCCCGAGGAGGGACGCACGTGGACGAGCAGACACCGACGCCCGCTGGGCTCGACGGCTACTTCGGCGCGCCACCGGCCGCCATGTCGCCGCTGGAGCCCAACTGGGCGCCCGCGCCGGCGATGCAGGCTGAGACCCCGATGCAGATGTCGACGGAGTCCTCGGTCAGCTTCGCCCCCGCCGCACCCGTTGCGCCCCAGGCGGAGATCCCCATGCCCGCGCCCGTCGCGGTTGCGCCGGTCGCCGCCGCCGTGGCCGCCGCATCGATGCCGCCCGCGCCGCCGTCGGCAGCGCCGTTCGCACCGCCCGCCCACGTCCCGGCCCAGAGCGCCCCGGCCCCGGTGCAGCAGGAGGCCGAGGCATCCACCGCCGTACGCGTCGGTGCTGAGAGCACCACCGAGGACTCCAACTTCCTCGCCGACCTGCTCATCCACGTTCTCGACCAGAACTGCTCCGACCTGCACATGACGGTCGGCGCGCACCCGACCGTGCGTCTCAACGGCCACCTGACGCCGCTCGAGGACTACCCGGTCCTGACGCCGCAGGTCGTGCAGAAGACCCTCTACGCGATCCTCACGCAGAAGCAGCGCGAGAAGTTCGAGGAGGAGCTGGAGCTCGACTTCGCCTACAGCCTCCCGGGCCGGGCCCGTTTCCGCGTCAACATCTACAAGCAGCGGGACGCGCTCGGCGCGGCCTTCCGCCTCATCCCCTACGAGATCAAGCCGCTCGAGGACCTCGGCGTGCCGCCGGCGGTCGGCAACTTCGCGATGCTGCCCCGCGGCTTCGTCCTCGTCACCGGCCCCACCGGCTCGGGCAAGTCCACGACGCACGCCGCGGTCGTCGACCTCGCCAACCGCAACCGGCGCGAGCACATCATGACCGTCGAGGACCCGATCGAGTTCCTGCACCAGCACAAGGGCTGCCTCGTCAACCAGCGCGAGGTCGGCGAGGACACCTGGTCGTTCAAGAACGCCCTGAAGCACGTGCTTCGTCAGGACCCCGACATCATCCTGGTCGGTGAGATGCGTGACCTCGAGACCATCGAGATCGCACTCACCGCCGCCGAGACCGGTCACCTCGTCATGGCCACGCTGCACACGCAGGATGCGGCCCAGACGATCGACCGCGTCATCGACGTCTTTCCGCCGCACCAGCAGCAGCAGGTCCGCGTCCAGCTCGCCGGCGCGCTCCAAGGTGTCGTCTGCCAGCAGCTGATCCGTACGTCTGACGGCAAGGGCCGCGTGGTCGCGACCGAGATCCTGGTTGCCACCCCGGCCATCCGGAATCTGATCCGCGAGGGCAAGACCCATCAGATCTACTCGGCGATGCAGGC